>NZ_JBHWMB010000003.1:89807-241251 GCF_042730015.1 Streptomyces sp. NPDC059957
TGTTTCGCCCCCCTCTTTCTTCTTCCCTCTCCTACCTTTGTCCTTCTTTTTGTGCCCCCCCTCTTCCTTTCCTTCTCCCCAGCACGTGCCGTGCCCAGCTAGGGGTTCGGCCCTTCCGTGGCCGCGCCGTCGGAGGGTCCGGTGCTCAGCCAGGGGGAGTCGTACTCGACGCGCGAGCGGTCGAGCCCGTGCGGCTCGGTCGTGTAGAGCCGCAGGCGCAGCCCGTCCGGATCGGGTACGACCAGCACCCACCCCACCATCGCGACGACCGGCGGTGAGTGACGGACCCCCAGGCCGTCCAGGTACGCGATCCATTCGTCCACGGCGGCGCGGTCCTCGACGGCCAGGGTGAGGAGCTCGTTCCCGTCCAGGGCACGGGCCGTTGCCGGGTCCAGGCGCAGCTCCAACTGGCAGGGCAGGTGGGGGACGTCGAGGGCGACGGAGAACAGGCCCCCGTCAGGGCGGCGGTGGTCCAGTTCACTCACGCGGTGTGCGCCCAGCACGGCGCCGTACCAGCGGACGCTGCGCTCCAGGTCGCTGACGCACAGCTTGAGGTGATGGAGGCCCTGATGGGCCGGTGCCTTCGACGTGGTCGTCAGGGTGCTCATGGTCAGACCAGCCCGTCTGCGAGGAGCGCGGCCTTGCGGTCGACGGGGACGCCGCGCCGCCACAGGCCGGCGATGTCCCGTACCGCCGTGATGTCGGTGAGGGGGTTGCCCTCGACCAGCAGGAGGTCGGCGCGCAGCCCGGCGGCGACGCGCCCCCGGTCGTGCAGGCCGAAAGCGTCGGCGGGGGCGGCGGTCGCGGCCGTGAGGGCCTGGGCCGGAGTGAGTCCGGCCGCGACGAGGAGGGCCAGCTCGCCGTGGTAGCTGATGCCGTGCGTGGTGGGGTGGCCCGCGCCGCCCGTGCCGTCGGTCCCGGCCAGCAGCGGCACCCCGGCCCGGAACATCCGCAGTGCGACGTCGGCCGCGTACCGGGCGTCGACCGAGACAGGCCCCACCCGCACCTCGCCCTCACCCGGGCCGTCGGTCCGCATGCGCTCGATCTCCTTGAGCCACTGCGGGTCGGCGTAGGGCCGCAACCGCGGGTCGTCGATGAGGGCGTACTCGGCCGGGCTGTCGGTGGTACCGGTCAACGAGGTCAGCGTAGGGACGACGAACATGCCCCGGGCAGCGGCGTCTTCCACGAGGGCGTCGTCGGAGGGCCCGTCGGCGGGGGCGTGGGCGAGGCCGTCGACGCCGCAGTCGATCGCCAGGCGGGCTGCCCGGAGGGTGAGGGTGTGGGCGGCGGTGCGCAGCCCGCGCTCATGCGCGGCCCGGACCAACGCGCGGATCGTCTCGGGGGACAGCACGGGCATCGGTGTCCCGATCGCGGAGCCGTCCTCGATGAAGATCTTGAGGTGGTCCGCCCCGTCGGCCACGCGTGCCGCGACGAAGGCGTCGGCGTCCTCGGGGCCGGTGACCGTGGGGAAGGGTTCCATCAGGCCGAGTTCGGCCAACTGGCTCGGGTGGCCGCCGGGTGCGGTGGCTCCGGTGGTCGCGATGCGCAGGTCGGCCAGGTCATCGCGCTCGCGCGCGGCCTCCCGTACCACGCGGGCGACCGCGGGCGTACCGCCCATGTCGAGCTCGGTGGTGATCCCGAAGAGGAGCGCCCGCCGCAGCTGTTCGGTGTCGCTCGTGTGGGTGTGGGCATCGATCAGTCCGGGCAGCAGGGTGCGGCCGCTGCCGTCGACGACGGTTGCCCCGGCCGGCGTGCCGAGGGCGGGGCCGACGGCGACAATCACCGGACCGTCGATGAGGGCGTCCTGCGGGGCGTGGAGCTCGGTGCCGTCGAAGACGGCGACGTTGCGGATGAGGGTGGGGGCGGAAGCAGAAGTCGACATGTCCTTGTCTCCTTTGAACAGCCGGGTCATCGGGTGGACGGAACGGGCAGGGGCAGTGGCAGGTGCTGGGCCAGTTGGCTGAGTACCTCGGCTGGTTCGGCCGGTACTCCGTGCGCGGCCAGGTAGCCGTCGGGGCGCACCAGCAGGGGAGTTCGCAGTCCCGGTACGTGGCACACGGACAGGCGGTTGCCCCACTGCAGCCCGTCAATCGGTTCGCTCCGGCCGGGCAGGGCCAGCGTCCAGCGCAGGTCCGCTTGCGGGACGGTCAGGGGCGAGATCCGGTCTCCCACGCGCGGGGAGTCGCGGTCGGGTTCCCGTGCGTAACTGATGTCGAGCTGGGCGAGCTTGGCGGCGATCCAGTCGACGATCCCCGGCGTGGCCGAGGCCGCGGCGAGGAGGTCGTTGCGGCGCTGCCCGGCGGCCGGGTCGCGAAGGGTGGCCATCTTGGCGAACTGGCTGGTGAAGGCGACCAGTTCGGCTGCGACCGGGTGCCGCTCTTCGTGGTAGCTGTCCAGCAGCTCGGCGGGGGCCGCACCGGTGAGGACGGCGTGCAGCTTCCAGGCCAGGTTCCCGGCGTCCTGGATACCGGTGTTCATGCCCTGGCCGCCGGCCGGGCTGTGGGTGTGCGCGGCGTCCCCGGCTAGGAAGACCGGACCGGCCCGGAACCGCTCGGCGACCCGTTCCTGGACGCGGTACGTGGAGGCGTTCATCACCGCAGTCACCCGGATCTGTGCTTCCGTCGGACCGCGTTCGGAGATCAGCCGCTCGATGTCTACGGCGCGGGGTGCGGCCGCCCCCGGCGCGGCGGGAGTCACGATGCGGTGCTGCCCGTCGGCGAGCGGAGAGAGGAGCAGCATCCCGGCGGAGGAGAGGAAGAAGGTGGTGTCGTCCTCCCCGAGGCCGCTCGCACCGGCGTTCAGGCGGACGTCGGCCAGGGCGAACAACTGCTCCGGCGCCTCCCCGGAAAAGTCGATCGCGGCAGCTGTCCGCACGGCGCTGTGCAGACCGTCGCAGCCCACCAGGTAGCGGGCGGAGACCGAGCGTAACGAGCCTTCCGGATCGGCGATCACGGCGGTGACCCCGGGAAAGTCGGGCGTGAAGCCGAGGAACCTGTGACCGCGGTGTACCTGGCCGCCCAGTTTCCCCAGACGTCGGAGCAGGTGGTCCTCCGTCGTCTGCTGGGAGGCGAGCAGGACGTATGGGTAGGGCGTGTCCAGATCGCCGTAGGGGGCTTGCAGCAGCGTGTGCTCCCGGTCGTGGACGCGGAACGCACGCCCCCGCTCACCGGCCGCGACGAGGTGTTCGGCGACGCCGATCCGGTCCAGGTATTCGAGGGAGCGGGGCTGGAGCGCTGCCGCTCTGCTGCCGGTCTGCACGCCGGTGTCTCGGTCGATGAGAACGTGGTCCACGCCCAGCTGCCGCAGGCTCGCGGCCAGGGTCAGCCCTACGGGACCGGCGCCGACGATCAGAACGTCCGTGTGCGGTGGGAGGGGGGTGGGAGTGGTGATGGGCGACGCAGGCATGACGCCTCCTCGTCGTGCGGGATTCCCCGCGCAATCCGCAGGAGACCCGCCACATCAAAGAGAAACGAGCGTTTTCGTTTCACTGTGAAGCTAGCACTGGAGGGGGCTTAATGCAAACGTACGTTTCCGTTTGGCGTGGCGCGGCGTGGTAGTCGCCACCTGGGGCGCGGGTGGGCGTCAGACCTCGTTGTTCCACATGCGGAACAACGCGCACCTTCCGTGGCTGTCGAAGGTGACGGTCCACAGGTTGGAGAAGGTCCCGAGCTCCGTGTAGCGCCCGGTGCCTTCGATGGCTGCGGTATCTCCGTTGATCGTGAGGAGGGACCACTCGAATTCCCAGCCTCCTTCCTGCCACCCGGCCCGGCCGCGCCACCCCTAGACGATCGCCTCGCGGCCGATCCAGTCCGTCTCGTACGGCCACTCGTGATACTCGGCCTCCGGGGTGAAGAGGGCTGCGATGTCTTTGCGGCTGTTGGAGGTCCAGGCCCGCACGTAGCCCTCGACCCACGCTTCGACCTGCTGTTTCGTCACCATGGCGTGTCTCCGTACGATGTGTTTCCGTGGTCCGTCGGCTCAGTCGGCTCAGCCCTGGGCGGTGGGTCGCACGACGATCTCGCTGACGTCGACCTCGACGGGCTGGCTGATCGCGTAGTCGATCGCCGCGCCGATGGCGTCAGCGGGCATCGCGATCTTCAGCATGTCCTGGGTGGCCTCGCGCACCGCCGTGTCGGTGATGCCCTCGGCCAGCTCGCTCCTGGTCAGTCCAGGGCTGATCACGGTCACCCGCAGGTCTCGGCTCTCCTGTCGCAGACCCTCGGACAGGGCCCGGACCGCGAACTTGGTCGCGCTGTAGACGGCGGCGGTCGGGTCGACGCGGTGCCCCGAGACGGAGGCGATGTTCACGATGTGCCCGGAGCCCTGCGCGCGCATGAGAGGAAGCACCGAGGCGATGCCGTGCAGCACGCCGCGTACGTTCACGTCGATCATGCGGTTCCACTCGTCGACCTTCAGGGCGGCCAGCGGAGAGAGCGGCATCACGCCGGCGTTGTTCACTAGGACGTCGATGTGGCCGTACCGGCTGTGCGCGGCCTGGACGAAGGCCCGCATGCTGTCCAGGCTGGTCACGTCCAGTTCCTGGTGGTCGGCCTGCCCGCCGCTGTTGCGGATGTCCTCGGCGAGGGCGGCGATACGGTCCCTACGTCGGGCTCCCAGCATCACCCGGTGCCCCGACGCGGCCAGCCGCCGGGCCGTCGCCTCACCGATACCGCTGCTCGCCCCGCTGATCAGTACGACCTTGCCTGCGGAAATGGACGGGACGGTCATGAGAACCCCTTCGATGAAGCCGGCGGACGCCGGACCGGGTGCTCGTCCACCCAGACTCTGATCCTGGAGGTGATTGCCCGGGGCAGGCAGGGCGGAGCTTCCTGGGTGCGCCACTCCCAGGAACGAGCCGCGTACGATCGAGGCATGAGCGGGTACGAACTCGGCGAATTCCTGCAAGCGCGGCGCTCCCGTCTGAAGCCCGCAGAAGTGGGCCTTCCGACCTACGGGCACCGCAGGGTCGCGGGACTCCGGCGCGAGGAAGTCGCCGTGCTGGCCGGCGTCAGCGCCGACTACTACACGCGGCTCGAGCAGGGGCGCGAACGCAACCCCTCCGGCCAGGTCATCGACGCCATCTCCCGGGCACTGCGCCTGAACGCCGACGCCCACTGGCACGCCTACCGCCTCGCCGGCCTCCTGCCGGCGGCCGAGGCCGCCGACGAGTCGGACGAAGTGGACCCGGCTCTGCTCCAGCTCATGGAGTCCTTCCCCACCGCGGTCGCGTACGTCATCAACCGCCGCCTCGAAGTGCTCGCGGCCAATGCCCTGGCCGATGCCCTCCTCTCGCCACTCGCCGACCGCCGCCAAGTTCTGCGTTCTCTCTTCCTGGACCCCGCGGCCCGCGAGCTCTACGCGGACTGGCAGAGCGTGGCGGAGTCCTCGGTCGAAGCCCTGCGCCTGGCTGCCGGACACCATCCGGACGATTCCCGGATGACCGCCACGATCAGGGAACTGCGCAGCAGCAGCGACGAGTTCGAGCAGATGTGGCGCAGTCACGGCGTCAGTTCATTCGGCCTCAGGCCCAAGACCTTCAACCACCCCGCGGTGGGCCGGTTCACCCTCACGTACCAGTCCTTCGACGTCCAGAGCACGCCCGGTCAGCACCTCTTGATCGGCACTGCCGAGCCGGGCAGCGCGGACGCAGACGTCCTCGCCCTCCTCGGCTCCTCGATGGCGGTGCTCGCATCAGGACCGGCGGAACGCCACTGACGTGACGCCGTTGACCGTGGCGTCACCTTGCAGGAAGCCGATCCCGACCCCTTCGGTGAACGGGTGTGGATAGTTGAGTTCCGGCGTGGTCAGTGCGCTCAACTCGGCGAGTTGGGAAGGGTCCAGGGTCACGGCCGCCGATGCAAGGTTGTTCTCCAACTGGTCGAGGGTCCGAGCTCCGACCAGCACCGAGGTGAC
Source organism: Streptomyces sp. NPDC059957 (assembly GCF_042730015.1). Classification (NCBI taxonomy): domain Bacteria; kingdom Bacillati; phylum Actinomycetota; class Actinomycetes; order Kitasatosporales; family Streptomycetaceae; genus Streptomyces; species Streptomyces sp. NPDC059957. The sequence goes on from NZ_JBHWMB010000003.1 coordinate 95,721, forward strand.
GGGGTCCTGCTGGCGCACCCAGGCCAGGGCGACGGCCGCGACCGTCGTACCCAGGTCCTGTGCGATGCGTTCCAGCACGTCCAGGAGCACGAACGTGTCCTCGGTCAGCAGCGGGGCCGCGTAGCCGGCGCGCCCGGAGCCCGGGTCGGTGGTGCGGGTGCGGGAGTACTTCCCCGACAGGACTCCGGAGGCGAGCGGGCTCCAGGGGGTGATGCCCAGCCCGAACGCGCGGGCGGCTCCGAACTGTTCGCCCTCCGCCGTACGGGCCAGCAGCGAGTACTCCACCTGGAGCGCGGCCACGGCTTCCCAGCCCCGCAGCCGGGCGGTCGTCGCGGCCTGGGCCACCCACCAGGCGGGCGTGTTCGACAGCCCGATGGCACGGACCTTGCCCGCGCGGACCAGGTCGTTCAGGGTCGACAGCGTCTCCTCCAGGGGAGTGTGCCGGTCCCACATGTGCATCCAGTACACGTCCACGTAGTCGGTGCCCAGACGCCGCAGCGACGCGTCCAGTTGCGCGAGTACGGCCTTGCGCCCGGCACCGCCCGCGTTCGGATCGGGAGGGTCCATGGTGCCGCCGAACTTGGTGGCCAGCACCACGCGGTCGCGGACCCCGGGCCGCCCCGCGAAGTACGAGCCGAGCGTCTCCTCCGACGCCCCGCCGTTGTACTGGTTCGCGGTGTCGATGAAGTTCCCGCCCTCCTCCAGATAGCGGTCGATGATCGCGAAGGACTCCTCCTGCGCCGAGCCCCAGCTCCCGTCGTCGAACGTCATCGCGCCCAGCGCTAGCGGACTCACCCGCAGCCCCGAACGGCCGAGCGTGACGTACGAACCCAACAACGCCATGACCGTGCCACCTCCTCGTCTTGTCGACCGGCCCGGTCGACGATCCTCACCAGGAGACTCGCCCCCGCACCGCGCCCGTGGAAGGCCGTACCAGAGGGGGTAGGGCACTCCTGGGAACAGGCCCCCGACCCACCGCCGCGCCCTCGCTCACTCCGGAGGCAATCACGGAAGCCGGGTTGCATTCCCGGCAGCCTGACCCCTGACGCGATGACATGATCGCAACCGCCGATGAGGAGGAACCGGTCGTCGCCGACTGTGAGAATGCGGCGGAGCTGGGCGGGGGAGGGGATGACCGCGCTTGGGGTCGTACTGCGGAGGTTTCACCCTCAGGACGGGGTTCTCCGCGTAGATGCCGAGGCGGTAGGCGTCCAGGAAGGCAGACGGGCGCCCAGTTGTAGGGGCCGCGCATGACCGTGTGCAGGGCGTCCCGGAGGTGGCGGTTCGGGGCCGTGCCGTCGGGGGTGCGCAGTTCGCTTTCGAGGCTGCGGAAGCGTGATGCGTGTGTGCAGCATGCCGAGCACGCTGGCGCGGGTGTCGTCGTGAGCCGCCCCGTCCGTGCGCTGGAGGATCAGGAGGAAGTTGTGCGGGTCAGCAGCGGATTCCTCCTTGGAGGGCGAGTAGAGGTCGTGGTGGAGGGAGTCGATTTCCGTGGGTCGCCGCGGCGAGCCGGGACGGCCCAGCGTCTTCGGGTGGAGCCGGCATCCATGCGGGAGGCTGCTGTCGGCGTCGACGATCACGCCGTCAGGCCGTTGAGTCGCAGACAACTCCCATGAACTATTCGTCAGTGCAAGGGAGTTGCCTGCCCCTCACTCTCATGAAACCCTTTCAGTGTTTGCAGCAAGCTCTTGCGTAGCGTCACAGTGCGGCCCTCATCCGGCCCGACTCGAGTCGCTCCACGGGGTCGGGTTCCTCCTTGAAGAGAAGGAAGAGTCCATGTCGTTCCTGGGGAAGACCAACCAGCGCCTGGCCGTGGCCGGCGTCTTAGGCGCGCTCGCCGCAACGGCAGGCGTGGTGGCGACGGCCACTTCGGCTGCCGCGCTCGGCGGTGTCTTCATCTACGCCAACCCCAACTACTCGATCCCGGTGTACCCCGGCGGCGCGCCGGTGCAGATCGCGGAGCTCACGGGGCCGGCGAAGGACACCACGTCCTCCATAGGCAACAGTACGAACCTCTCGATGTGCTTCTACGAGCACAAGAACTACGGCGGTCTCGAGTTCAGGATCGGCCCCGGCGAGTGGTGGGCCACGATCCCTTCGTGGATCGACAACAAGATCTCGTCCTATCGGCCCTGCTGACCGAAAGTCATCTGCTCAGGGTTTTGACTCCGGTCGTGGGGCAGACCCCGGATGAGGCCCCGCCGGGAGGGCTACGCGACGCGCTGATGTGCCTGGAGCAGCGGTGGTGCCGTGGGTATCCGGCGCCAGGAACCACGTCAAATGACGGAAGCGGCGAAATTGGCCGCACTCGCACCTTTCGCCCCACGGCCCGGGCAGACCGGGCCTGCAGAGCACCGGAGGAAAGATGACCGACGACACACATGCCGGGAACATCGTGCTCGTCCACGGTGGCTTCGTGGACGGCTCCGGCTGGCAGGGCGTCTATGACGCCCTCAAGGCCGACGGCTACGACGTGGCCGTCGTGCAGAACCCCACGCTCTCCCTCGAAGGTGACGTGGCCGCTACCCAGCAGGTGATCGACCGCCTTCCGGGACCGGTGACCCTGGTTGGTCACTCCTACGGTGGCGTCGTGATCACCGAGGCCGGTAACCACCCGAAGGTGAACGCGCTCGTCTACATCGCCGCTTTCGCCCCCGATAAGGGCGAGTCGGTGAGCAGCTTGATCGCCGACCCGCCCCCCAAGGCTCCGGTCCCGCCGATCCTGCCGCCCGACCAGGGCTTCCTGTTCCTGGACCGCGACAAGTTCGCCGACTCGTTCGCCGGTGACCTGCCGCGCGCCCAGGCCGAGTTCATGGCGGACTCGCAGGTCCCCTGGGGCGTCGACGCCCTGGGCGGCGCCATATCTCAGCCCGCTTGGCGCACCAAGCGGTCCTGGTACCTGATCGCGACCGACGACCGCATGATCCCGCCCCCGGCCCAGCACGCGATGTCCGAGCGGATCGGTGCTCGGACCGTCGAGGTTGCCGCCAGTCACGCGGTCTACCTCTCACAGCCGGACTCCGTCGCCGACCTGATCCGGGAGGCGGCGCGCAGCTGAACCCGACGCCATTCGTCCGCGGCCGCGTGGGTTGAGTGGACACTGCCATATGGCCCCGGCTAGCTGCCGGGGCCACGTGAGCGGGTTACGGTTCGGGGCCGTCACCCACCAAGGGCAGGGGGTCTCCGACTGGTGCGCCCCCGTCCGGATTCCACGGTAGTTGGACTCACTGCCGTCTTCTGTCTGAAGTCTCTTCTGGATGAAGGCGTCCCGGCCCTTGACTCCGGACCGCGGGGTCCGCTGCGAATGGTCGGCGTGAGGCCGCGGTCGGAGCTCCGTTACGGTAAGTAGGCCCTACGTGATCACCGACGCGGCCGTCCTCACCTGCGTGCTCGCCGCTTTGGCGGCCGGGGCCCAGCGGCACAGCCCGCCGGACCGGAGCGGGTGGCTGACGGCCGAGGCCCGGCCGCCCGGCGTCGTGGAGATCCGTCTGACGGGCGGAGCCGGGGACATCGCGCCGGGGACGCACAGGGCCCGCACGGTTCACGGCCTACCCTGAGCATGTACCAGGACCTCGTGGAAACGGCGGGTGAAAGCCTCGAACCCGGCGCTTCGGGCGTCGGGTTCGAGGTCAAGGTCACGCTTCCGGCAGCGGCCTCAAGGACCACGGCCGCGCCTCCTACACGAGTCCGTCGGCGATGGTGCCGAGGGAGAGGGCCGGCAGGAAGTTGAGAGGCGCCACAACCCACCCAGGACGGTTCAGCCGGAGACGCAGAACTCGTTGCCGTCAGGGTCCTGCAGGGTGGTCCACTCAAAGCCCGGCGCAGTGCGCTCGCCGACGACCTTTGCCCCCATCTTCACGAGCCGGTCGACCTCGCCCCTGCGGTCCGGAGAGTCGAAGTCGATGTGGACACGGTTCTTGCCCGGTTTCTCCTCGGGCACGCGCTGGAACCCCCGGGACGAGCGGCCGGGCCGCGATGTGTTCGGCAGCTGTACGTCGCATCGCCCGAAGTCCGGGGGTGGTGCTGACCGATTCCACTGGGCGGAGGCGGTTGACCTCTTTGCCTCGCACTTCCGCGTTCGATGCGCTGAACGAGCGACAGGGCGTGCTCGAGGCCTTGCTCGGAGCCGCCGACGGCTTGAACCAGGTCCGTCCGCTTCGGCAAGTTGGTGCAGGCGGTGGGGAGACGTTGGCGTCGCGTGGAAGGAAACTATGCCGACTTCAAAGGCGTGTTCGCCTGCTAGGACGAGGCACGGTTGCGGTCGTGGCCGACGCGGTGTCCCAGTCGATGTGGTGGCCGTAGGTCTGGCGGCTCTGCTCGCCGTTGGCCAGGCGTGGCAGGACCAGGGGCATCAGCAGGTCGCGGATGATCCGGCCGGCCGGGCCCGCGGCTTTGTTGTTGTTGATGCGGGCCGCCTGCTTCACGATCCGTTCGACGCGCGGGCGGCGCAGTGCCTCGTACGTGGTGAAGGCATCCTCGATCGTGGGCTGGTCGCGCAGCGCCTTGGCCAGCTCGACGGCATCCTCGATGGACAGCGAGGCGCCTTGCCCCGATGTCGGTGAGGGGGCGTGTGCGGCATCGCCGATGGCGATCATCCGGCCGCGGTGCCAGGCGGGGAGGGTGAGGAGGGCGTGCATGGGGCCGGCCGGGGTGATCTCCCGACTGGCGCGGATCAGCGCGGCGGCGGGTCCGGTGTCGTCGGCAAAGAGGTCGGTGAGTAGGCGGCGCCACTGCCCGGAGCTGATGTTCTCCAGCTCGCCGGGGGCGGGCTCGGTGGGGCGGGGCAGGTTGGCGAACCACCAGACCTCGCCGTCGGGGGCGGGCACGTAGCCGAAGAAGGCGTGCTTGCCGAACATCATCTGGTAGCTGCCCGTCTGCGTGTCCACGGGCACTCCGCGGGTGTAGCCGCCGAGGCCGATGAGCCCGGAGTACGAGGGTGCGGGGGCCGAGGGATCGATCAGGCCCCGGACCGTGGAGTGGATTCCGTCGCAGCCGATGAGCAGGTCGCCGTGCTCCTCGCTTCCGTCGGCGAAGACTGCGCGGACGCCGTCTCCGGTGTCCTGCGCGTCGACCAGGCGCTTGTCGTGCTCGATACGGATGCCGCGGCGCAGTGCCTCGTCGCGGATCGCACGGTAGAGGTCGGCGCGCTTGAGGGTCCGGCTGGTGATGTCCCCGTCCGGGCGGCTGGTGCGGACCTGGCCGAGTGCCTTTCCGGTGGTGGAGACCATGTCCATCGCCGGGGTGGCGAAGCCGGCGGCGATGGCCGGGGCGTCGGCGTCGATGGTGCGCAGGGCATCGATGCCGTTCGAGCCCAGGGTCAGGAAGACGCCGACGTTGTCGGCGCCGCCGGGGTGGGCCTCGTAGACGACCGAGTCGATGCCGGCTTTCTGCAGTGCCATGGCGGTGGCGGGTCCGGCTATGCCGCTACCGATGATCAGTGCCTTCATGGTGAGTGTCCCTCTCGTCGATTTTCGTTATGTGGCGTCGTGGTGGGCGGCGCGCTTGGGCATCAAGAAGGTGGCGGCGAGTGCGGCGGTGAAGGCGGCGACGGGTAGCCACAGGGTGTGCTGGAGGGCGGGGTTGTAGGTGGCAGGGCCGGGGAGGTGGTGACCGGTGCGGCTGAAGAAGAAGGCGCAGAGTCCGGCGATGCCGATGGCACTGCCGACCTGCTGGATGGTGTTGTAGAGGCCGGAGGCGGAGCCCGCGTCGGCCACGGGGACGTCGGCGAGCGTGAAGTCAAGGAGTGGGGCGACCACCAGGCCCATGCCGATGCCGCCGATGAGCAGGGCCGGGATGAGCTTGACGCTGGTCACGTCGCCGGAGTTGGTCGTCCACATCAGGGTGAGCATCGCGATGATGTCGAGGGTCAGTCCGATCTGGAGGACCGGGCGGCCCAGTTTGGGTGCGAGCAGTCCGGCGGAGACGCCGGCGAAGACGGGGACCATGAGGCCCCAGGGCAGGTTGGTCAGGCCCGAGCGCATGACGGAGAAGCCGAGTCCGGTCTGCAGGTAGAGGGTGAAGACCAGGAAGTAGCCGACGACGCCGCCCATGAAGAGGAGGTTGACCAGCAGGCCGCCGGAGAAGGACTTGTAGCGGAACAGGCTGAGCTCGATGAGCGGGGATCCGGTCGTACGGGTACGGCGCTTCTGGTGGGCGGTGAACGCGGCGAGAACGAGCAGCGAGCCGGCCATGGAAACGAAGGTCCAGGCGGGCCAGCCCAGATCCTGGCCCTTGATCAGCGGGTAGATCAGCATGAGCAGAGCGAGGGAGGACAGGAGCACGCCGGGGATGTCCAGGCGGGTCCCGTGAGGGGCCCTGGACTCGGGCAGGTGCTTGAGCGCGAGCGCGATGGCGATGACGCCGACGGGCACGTTGACCAGGAAGATGGAGCGCCAGCCGAGGCCGGCGATGTCGCCGCTGGTAAGCACGGCGCCGAGGATGGGGCCGCCGACGGTGGCCAGGCCGGCGAGTGCGCCGAACATGCCGATCGCCTTGCCGCGGTCCTTGGGCGCGTACATGGTCTGGATGATCGCCAGGACCTGCGGGATCATCAGCGCGGCCATCACGCCCTGCACGGCGCGGGCGGCGATCAGCTGCCAGGGCTCCTGGGAGATCCCGCACAGCGCGGAGGCGATCGTGAAGCCGGCGGCGCCGGTGAGGAAGAGGCGGCGCCTGCCGAAGATGTCACCGAGACGGCTGCCGGTGATCAGGGCGAGGGCGAAGGCCAGGGTGTAGCCGGCGGCGATCCACTGCACGGCGGCGTAGGTGCCGCCGAGGTCCTGGTGGATGGAGGGCAGTGCGACGTTGATGATCGTGGTGTCGAGCAGGTCCATGAACATCGCCAGGAGGACGACGAACAGGGCTATCGAGCGACGGCGACCGGTGGCGGCCGGTACGAACCCGGTCGCGTCATCGGGCGGGGCGGCGGTGACCATGGTGATCTCCGTTGGGAGGGCTCGCGGCCGAAGGCGCGGAGCGCGGGTGTGCGGTGTGTGCCGTGCGGCGGGGCCCGGGGATGCGGTCCCTCCGGGCGCGAGCGGGGCGGGAAGGCGGACCTGTACGGTCCGCTCCGCCCGGCGGTTCCTGCTTCAGGTGCGAGAGCGGTACGGCCTCGCACCGGGTGGCGCTCCGTGTCAGGCGGCGGTGTCGAGGGTCGCGGTGATCTTGCGGATCATGGACGCTTCGGCGGGACCGGCCTCGCCCCGGTGGGCACGGGAGGCGGCGTCCATCACGACGGCGATGGTGTCGCGGAAGGTGTCGACCTCCTGCGGGGCCTTGGCCTTGAGCAGCACGACCGAGGCGCTCAGGGCGGTGAACACCCGGTCCGCGACATCGGCGGTGGACTTGCCGCCGAGCTCCATTCCCTTCGGGCGCTCCGCCAGGACCCGGCCGACGGCGCCGGTCGCGGAGGACAGGGCCTTGCCGCCGGCCATGCCGGAACGGGTGGAGGAGATGACGCCGGGGTCCGCGGCGGCCATCAGGCTGACCACGCCGTGGGCGGCGGTCTGCAGGATGAGCTGCTCGTCGGCGGTGAAGGTGATTTCAGACATGGCGGTGCTCTTCTCCGGGGTGTGGGGGTGTGAGCGGGGTGGGAGTGAAGTGCCGGCCCGGGCGCTGGTGCGCCTCCCGTATTGCCTCGAATCTCAGGTATCTTGGATGTCGAGCAACTAATATCCACCATGAGCGGAGATGGCTTGAATGTCAAGCGAACGGGATGAGGTCGGGGCGAAGCTGGGTAAGGCCGTCCAGGACTATCAGTCGGCGGTCGATGACTACGACCGCGAGACGGCCCGTCTGCTGGGCGTCAACGAGACCGATCTGCGGTGCATGGAGATCCTCATGTCTACCGAGGAGACCGCTCCCAGCACGCTCAGCGCACAGCTCGGGCTGACCACCGGCAGCGTGACCACCATGCTCGACCGGCTGGAGAAGGCCGGCTACCTCACCCGCAGCCCGCACCCCACCGACCGGCGCCGCACCCTGGTACGCGTTACCCCCGAAGCCTCCGAACGGACGTACGCCCTGATCGCCCCGTTCATCGAGGACTCCACCCAGCAGGTCATGGAGCGCTACACCGCCGAACAGCTTGCACTCGTCGCCGACTTCCTCACCTTCAGCCAGGGCATCCAGCAGCAGCACGTCCAGCGCCTGCGCGCGATGCCCGCACCCGGCCCCGCCCGCAGCGGCGGCCGCCAGGCCCCCGGCCCCCGCCGGACCGGAGCCACCGGGAGCCGGTGACCCGGGCCACCGCATGCGTGAACCGTGTCTTCTCGCGCAGTACGGAGGCGATCTGGTTGAGCGGTACGTGGACGTTGACGTGGGCAGCCTGCCGGATGCGCAGGGCGCCGTCGGCCAGGGGTGCGAGGAGCCGCCCGAGGTGGGTTTGACCTTGCCGCGACGTCACGGTTTGTACTAGGTGGCATCCGGCCCGGGGCGAACCGAGCTCGCGGGACGGCCACCCGAGAGGACTCTCAGATGACCACGACCACCGCTGTCGAGAAGAACATGGCCCTGCTGCGCACCGCGTACCAGCTGGTGGAGAGCGGCGACATCGATGCGGCCGAGCAACTGCTGAGCGAGGACTTCATCGCCAACGTCCCCGGATGCCCGGACCCGCTGCACGGCCGGGAGATCTGGCGGATGGGCACTCTGATGATGAAGGACGCCTTCCCCGATCTGAAGATCGACGTCCAGGACATGTTCGGCGTCGGCGACAAGGTGACGGTGCTGGTCAACTTCCAGGCCACGCACCAGGGTGCGTTCCAGCAGTTCGAGGCGACCGGCCGCCAGGTCAGCTACCGCAGCGTCGAGGTCTACCGCTTCGAGGGGGACCGGATCGCCGAGGAATGGGTCGCTCCGGACCTGCTCAGCCTCATGCAGCAGATCTCACCCGCCCCCGCCCACTGACGCCGGCCCCCTATGCCTGCGGCGGCACGGGCCTGGTGAGCCCCATCAGGTGCTCGACGGTCGGGTTGCCCAGACTCGGTGTGCTCAGGGGGGCGTTGTCGGGGCGCCGCTTGAGGCCGTTCAGGAGGATCTCGAGGTAACGGCGCCAGATATCCGGCTGCGCGCCCTGTGCGAACTGGGAGGCCGCGCTGAGCATGTGCTGGATGACGGGGATGTCGGAGGGAGTGATCTCCGTGCGGAGCTGCCCGCTGTCCTGGGCCCGGCTGATCAAGGACTCGAGGAGCGGCAGCATGCCCTGACGTGCGGATTCGATGGGGCCCGAGCTGTGGCTGCCCAGCATGACCACTTCGTGGAGGCCGCGGTTCTCCGCGAGGTCGGCCGACATCTCGACCAGGAAGCCGACCAAGCCCTCCCAAGGATCCGGATGGGCCAGGGCCCTCTCCGCGGATGCCTGGCGGATGGCGAGGTCCTGCTCGAACAGGGCGCGTACGAGCGCTTCCTTCGTGGGGAAGCGGCGGTAGACCGTGCCGACGCCGACACCGGCGTGGTGGGCTATGTCGTCGAGGGTGACCCCCAGTCCGCGCTGCCCGAAGACCTCGCGCGCGGCGCGCAGAATGCGTTCCCGGTTGAGGGCGGCATCTCGCCTCAGCGGCCGGTCGCCGTCCTCCCGAGCGCCGATCCGGAAACCCTGGGTCATGGCCACATGGTAACCGTGCTGATCACGACCCGGCCTTTGCCGCAGTCGGGCTCTACGCGTGCCACCGGATCGGGCTTCGGCCCCGCCCTCGTCGAACAGCAGGCTCGTCTCCATCAGGGCACGCTCCACCTCACCCAGAGCCCCCCGGCGGATGGCAGGCGACGATCGCGGTCCCTTCAGCCACCGCGATCCAGAGTCCGGTTACGGGTGCTCGGTGCTGTCCGGCTGCGGAGCCGGAGGCTTCGGCCAGGTGTGCCGCAGCTCGTCTTCGGTCATGGCGGACGTGCGTGTTCCCGTGGGCTGCTCCAGCCCGAAGCCCGTCAGTAGGACGTCGACGTAGCGGCGCCAGGCGTCGGGCGCGATCTCGTGGGTGCGGTCGGCGACGGCACCGATCATGTAGAGGAAGGCGTACACGTCGGGGCTGGCGAAGTCCGCGCGGACCGCGCCGGCCGTGACCGCCCGTTCGACGATGCCGTCCACGAGAAGGGCGAGTTCCTCGCGCATCCGGGCGATCGATGGGACGTCGATGCTCGCGTGGGCGAGGATGATCTCCAGTGCGCGGTCCACGGCCCGGAGCTGCGCCGCGTCGAGGAGGTAGCGGTACAGCGCTCCACCCGGTGTCGGTTCCCGAGCGGCCTCCGCTGCCAGCCGCAGGAAGATCGTGAACCGCTCGGTAAAGAGGTCGTCGATCAGTGACTGCAGGTCCGGGAACCGCCGGTAGACCGTCGCGACCCCGACACCGGCCTCGGCCGCGATCTCGTTGAGGGTGACGGTGGTGCCCCGCTGCGCGAACATGCGGTCGGCTGTATCGATGATCACTCGACGATTTCGTTCCGCATCCGCTCGCAGTGGGCGTTGGCTGTCCCGGCTCATGCCACGACATTCTCCACCACCGTGTGGTTGCGCCGGTCTTTGACCAGGAGGAGTGTGCCCGTCACGACGCTCCACAGCAGCCAGGAGTAGACGCCGCCGCGTTCGAAGACCCCGGCCGTGCTCGGAGACAGGCCCACGAAGGCCTCGCTCAGCAGGCCCAGGGAGCCGACCGCGATGCTGAATACCCGATACGCGGCGGGCAGGCCGAGGCTCCGCAGCGCACCGGCCATGATCACCAGGGTGTTCGCGCACAGAATGCCGATCCCGGCAGCCGTGGCGTGGATGACGAGACCGAGGCTGGGGCCGTCGGGGGAGCCGTGGAACAGCCCTACCAGCACCATCCCCACACCATGAGTGATCGCCAGCGCGATGACGACACGGCGGATACGTCCGGTGGCCAAGTGGGCCAGTAGGAGGACGCCGGTCGCGAAGAGGATTCCTTCGAGCATGAACGACGCGTTCATCGCCGCGTGCAGGGGCGAGCAGATGTCGCGGCCCTGGAACTGCGTGCCGCACTCCGGCACGCCGAGGTCGCTGATGTAGTTCGCGGCGTAGCTGTACGGGGGCGCGGTCCAGGCTGCCGAGGCGACCGCCTCGATGATCACCCATTGCAACGCGTTCACCACGAGGATGACCGCTCCCAGCAGGAGCCGGACTCTGCGCGACATGGGGATTCCTCTCAGGATCTGAGCAGGTCGTCACCCTACCAGTAAGTGGATACTCTCATCCACTTAGTGGTGACTCGAGGCCCGCGCGGGACTCAAGTAAATGGAGATCATCGCTCCATTTCGGCGCACGCTAGCATGCGGGTTCATCTGCGACCACCCCTCGCGTAAGCGGTCGCGATGCCCCTCGGTGTCCGTGTGTCGACGTGGGTGACCGTGCCGCGAGCACTTGGCTGGAACATCTCGGCGGAGCGTGCGAGAAATCCCGCAAATCCGACACTCCGGCACCTGGATATCCACTCGGTTCAACTCCTTGACAGTGGTTGCACGGCTACCTTTACTGGCCAAACACGAGACGACCAATCGTTCGGTCGGTGTCATGGTGGCTATCGGCCACCAAGCCCGCAGTGATCTGCGACAGTGGCGGACCCGCCTCACAAAGGCCTGCCCGTCGCGCATTCGGCAGACTCCGTTCCCCGGCGCAAGCCATCCCGTCTGGAGAGAAATGGCCATCAATCAGGAGTTGAGTGAAAGAGCGGCCTCGCGAGGGATAAACCCGCTTCGTGTGGCAGCAGCGAGCTTCGTCGGAACCGCTATCGAGTGGTACGACTACTTCATCTACGGGATGGCTGCGGCCGTCGTTTTCGGGCCGCTCTTCTTTCCCACGGTTTCCCCGGCCGCGGGCACCCTGGCGGCGTTCGCCACCTACTCCGTGGGCTTCGCGGCCCGGCCGCTCGGCGGCATCGTCATGGGTCACTTCGGAGACCGGGTCGGCCGTCGATCCATGCTGCTCATCTCCCTGCTGACCATGGGGCTAGCGACCGTCGGCATCGGGTTGCTGCCCACCTACGAGACGGCGGGCGTCTGGGCGCCGATCCTCCTGGTGACCTTGCGGTTCATCCAGGGAATCGGAGTCGGCGGCGAATGGGGCGGCGCGGTCCTCATGGCCGTCGAGCACGCTCCCGAGCGCAGGAAATCCTTCTACGGGAGTTTCCCGCAAATGGGCGTTCCGGGCGGGCTGATCATCGCGAACCTGGTCTTTCTGGGGCTGACCACAAATCTCAGCAAGGCGGAATTCATGGAGTGGGGCTGGCGGGTACCGTTCCTGGCCAGTTCTGTTCTGATCATCGCCGGTCTCATCATTCGATTCACGGTGACGGAGAGCCCGGAATTCGAATCGGTCAAGAATGCCGGATCCGAGCAGCGTCTTCCGATTATCGCCGTACTGCGCGAGAACTGGAAGGAGGTCGCCCTTTCTGCCGGCGCGTTCATCGGCATCAATGCGGTGGGCTACATCTTCATGAGTTACCTGCTGTCCTACACGACCGCGGTACTGGGTTTGAGTAGGAACCTCATCCTCACCTTCACCTTGATCGCGTCCCTGGTGTGGCTCGCGGTCATCCCCTGGGCGTCGGCACTGTCGGACCGGCGCGGCAAGCGCGGAGTCCTTACCGTCGGATCGGTCGGTCTGGCCGTCTGTGCCGCGATCCTGTTCCCGCTGATCAACACCGCGACCCCGGCACTCATCCTGATCGCCCTGCTCGTGACCGCGGTGTTCATGGGCATCGTCTACGGCCCGATCGCGGCACTGTTCTCCGGGCTGTTCAAGGCAGAGGTCCGCTACAGCGGCGCCTCCCTCGGCTACCAGCTCGGATCGGTCCTGGGAGGCGGTATCGCCCCCACCGTCGCAACCGCCCTCTACACGAGCTGGGGCTCAACCACCCCGATCAGCATCTACCTGACGGCCGTCACCCTCGTCAGCCTCGGCTGCGTATGGCTCGTGACGCGTGGAATGAGCGGCCGCCCTGCGGTCAGCACCGACCCCGGCGGGCTGTAACAGCCCGCACGGCCTTCCCCGTGAGGCCGGCCGAAGAGCGGCTGCTTGCCTCATCCCGCAACGATCCGAAGGAAGATCATGACTTTCAGCTCGAGGAGCATGCTCGTAGGCGCGGCCATGTGCGGACTGGCGCTGGTGGTAGGCGCTCCAGGGGCGGCCATGGCCATGACGCAGGGGAGTGCAATGGCTGCACCGCTGACCGGCTGCGGATCACTCCCGCCGTTCAGCGCCGGAGTTCCCTTCGCCGCCACCGTGGCGGCCGGCGACATGCGCACGAGCGTGCTCATCGCCCCCCGGGCGACCGACCCGCAGATGCAGTGCGGAGCGAGGGCCCTGACGCTCCGGACCGACGTCACCTACGGAACGGGCCAGAGCGTCGGCGGACAACTGCGCGGACTGAAACTCGATGTGCAGTCCCCGACGACCGGGGGCCTCAAGCCGCTCGTCGTGTACGTCCCCGGCGGCGGATTCGTCACCGCCGACAAGTCCCAGTCCCTCGACAAGCGAACCCACATCGCCGAGCAGGGGTACGTGGTGGCGTCCGTCGAGTACCGCACCATCCTCGACGGGGCGACCTACGTCGACGGGGTCGCGGACGTCAAGGCCGCGATCCGGTACCTGCGGGCCCATGCCGCCGAGTTCGGCATCGACTCCCGCCAAGTCGCGGTCTACGGCGAGTCCGCCGGCGGATACCTGGCTTCCATGGTCGGGACCACCGGCGGAGTCCAGAAGTTCGACCAGGGCGAGAACCCGAACCAGAGCAGCCGCGTCCAGGCCGTGGTCGACCTGTTCGGGGCCTCCGACCTCTCCAAGTTCGCGGCCGACTTCGACTCCGCGACCCGCGGCTACTTCGAGAACTCCGTCGACAGCCCCCTGGTCAAGTACGTCCTGGGCCCCAACCACCAGGCTCGACTGCTGGACGTGCCCACAGCAGTCGCCGCTGCCAACCCGGTCACCTACATCGACCGCACCGATCCGCCGTTCGTCCACTTCCACGGCACCCAGGACCGCGTGGTATCCCCGAGCCAGACGCTGATCCTCCACGACGCGCTGCTCAGAAAGGGCGTCCCGAGCACACGCTTCGTCGTCAAGGACGCCGGTCACGGCAGCCTCGTGCCGGACGGGGACACCAGCGCTCCCATGTGGACCACGACCCAGGTCATGAACCGGGTCACGACGTTCCTCGACTGGCAGTTGTGAAGCCCTGACAGGCCCAGGCCCGACCCCCTATTCGCGTTCCGACCTGCGGCCACGCCCACGGCCCCGTAGCCGTGGCCGCAGAGGCGGACATCACCTTCGTCGCCCCGGCCCGCCAGGGCGACCTGCTGGTGGCGACCGTGCAAGAACGCACCCGTTGCGGGCGCAGCGGCATCTACGACGTCACCATCCAGCGCGGCAACGAGGTGATCGCGGAGTTCCGCGGCCGGAGTCGCACCCTCTGGCCTGCCAAGGAGAAGCCATGAGCAGCAACACGACATACCCGGACGGCCCGCCGCGCCGACTCGGTGAGACGCCCCCTTCCGGTCTGCTGGACGCCGCGGAACGGATGACTCCCGAAGAGCTGAGGACCGTACAGCTCGCACGCCTGCAAGGCACCCTCAAGCACGCTTACCAGAACGTTGAGCTCTACCGCCGCAAGTTTGACCAGGCCGGCGTCACACCGGCAGACTGCCGCACCCTCGCGGACCTGGCCCGATTCCCGTTCACCACCAAGGCCGACCTGCGCGACAGCTACCCGTTCGGCATGTTCGCCGTCCCGCCGTCCGATGTCCGTCGCATCCACGCCTCCAGCGGCACCACCGGCCGCCCTACCGTGGTCGGCTACACCGAGCAGGACCTTTCGATGTGGGCCGACGTCGTGGCCCGCTGCATCCGCGCCGCAGGCGGCCGACCCGGCGACATCCTGCACAACGCCTTCGGATACGGCCTGTTCACCGGCGGACTCGGCGCCCACTACGGAGCCGAACGCGCCGGCTGCACGGTCATTCCGGCCTCCGGTGGCATGACGGCCCGACAGGTCCAGATCATCCAGGATTTCAAGCCGAGAATCATCATGGTCACCCCCTCCTACATGCTGGCCCTCCTCGACGAGTTCGAACGCCAAGGCGTGGACCCCCGCACCACCTCGCTGGAGATCGGCATCTTCGGCGCGGAACCCTGGACCGAGCAGATGCGCTCCGAGATCGAGGAACGCCTCGACATCCACGCCGTCGACATCTACGGCCTGTCCGAAGTCATCGGCCCCGGCGTCGCCGGCGAATGCGTCGAGACCAAGGACGGACTGCACATCTGGGAAGACCACTTCTATCCCGAGGTGCTCGACCCACTCTCGGACGAGGTCCTGCCCGACGGCGAAAGCGGAGAACTCGCCTTCACCTCGCTGACCAAGGAAGCCATGCCCATCATCCGCTACCGCACCCGCGACCTCACCCGCCTGCTGCCCGGCACGGCCAGGCCCGCCTTCCGGCGGATGGAGAAGGTCACCGGCCGCTGCGACGACATGATCATCCTGCGCGGAGTCAACGTCTTCCCCACCCAGATCGAGGAAATCGTCCTGCGCATCCCCTCCCTGTCCCCGCACTTCCAGCTGGAACTGACCCGGCGCGGCCGCATGGATCACCTGACCGTCCGTGTCGAGGCGCGGCCGGACGCGACGCCGGACGAACGCGCCACCGCCGCGGGCATCCTCGCCAAGGAGGTCAAGGACGGCGTCGGGGTCTCGGTCACCGTCGACATCGCCGACCCGGAAACGCTCGCACGCTCGGTCGGCAAACTGCGCCGCCTGGTCGACTCCCGCGAGCAGGGACCAGGGTCAACGGTGCCGTTGTAGTTCCGCAGTTGATGGTCCGCTGCCAACCCCGTTGCGCCGACTGGTGACTCTGAGCCTCACGGATTGGCGCCGGCGGCGCGCCGCCTGCGGCTGCTGCGCGTGGCGGCGAGCGTGGCGATGGTCCAGGCCGTCACCCACACGGCTCCGACAAGCAGTGCCGCGAGCGCGGTGGGCATGTGGGGAGGGGTGGCGCCCAGGCTCGGTGCCAGGCCTGCCGCGCGGGCGCCGAAGCCGAGGACGCCCGCTCCCACCATCGCGATGCCCGCCCAGGAGGCGACGAGCGCCGGCCAGCGGACCAGCGGGGTCCCCGGCAGGCGGATGAGGAGCAGCGCAACGACGGCCATCAGCAGGCCGAGGGCCGCGTTGGCCAGTTGGGCGGTCTCGACGTTGGCGACGGCGGCGTAGGCCTCAGTCGGCGCGGGGAAACCCGGCATGCCCAGCTCGCCCTCCCTCGCGAGGTCCACCTTGCTGACGGTGTAGGCGAGGGCGCCGAGGCAGGCGGTGAGGGCTGCGGCCAGGTGCTTCTTGGGGGATCGGGGCATGGGTTCATCCTGCGGTGAGCAGCGGCCGGGCCACCTCCTCCGCTCGTACCGACTCCCTCCCCCGTCCGGGGGAGGGAGTCTGGCTCTGACCCACCGGGTCGACCGCCCCCACGCTCCCAGGCGCTGAGCTCCGGACCATGGAACGGCGCCGCCGACGAGGCGGTAGTCCCTGTTCTCGCCGCCGCCTGACGCATGAGCGGTTGCTGCCGGCGGGTCGCCCGGCTCTGGGTGGCCGCGTGGGGTGCTCAGGCGTGGGAGCTGTTCAGGATGAGGTCGACCAGGCGTGGCGCCAGGGCTTCTTCGACTGGTTCACCGGTGAGGAGGACTCTGGCGAAGAGGGGGCCTGTGATGGCTTCCACGAGCAGGTGCGGGTCGGTGTCGGCGGCCAGTTCGCCGCGGTCGATGCCGCGCTGGACGAGGACTTCGGCGCGTTCCAAGCGGGCCTGCCAGTACGCGCGCCGTCCCTCTTCCAGGGCGCCTTCCTCGCGGATCGTTCCCAGGAGGAGCAGCGTGGTGCCGACGGGTGTGGCCAGGAAGCGGGTCAGTGCCGTGAACAGCTCGCACAGGTCCTCGCGGACCGCCCCGGTGTCGGGCGTGGGCAGGGCCTGCTCAGTGTGCGTGGCGAGCGCGTCGAAGATGAGGTTCTCGCGGGTCTTCCAGCGGCGGTACACGGAGGTCTCGTGGACGCCTGCCGCGCGGGCGACGGAGCCGACCGTGGTGGCGGGCAGCCCCTGAGAGGTGAGCAGGTCGACAGTGGTGGCCAGGACGGCCTGCCGCATCCGTTCCCCACGCCGCCTCAGTGGCGGCGCCTCCTGCCCGCCTGGCGCCTCGCCGCTCGTCATCCATCCCACGTTATCGCAAGTTCTCTTGCGATACGAAACGAGGCGGCGTACGTTGGAAAGCAAGTCGACTTGCGTTAGCTCGGGGGTTCGTCCTCATGGCAGCCCACCGGGGCGGACCCCATCGGGGCGGACCGCGCCGGGACTGACCCCGCAGCCCGCCAGGCCTTCCGACCGCCTCACCTGCCCCGGGTCGGCCCCGCCACAGACCGGAATGGATCACCCGCAATGCAACTCATGCAAGCCGCGCGCCTGCACATCCCCTCGCGCACCCTGACCGTCGAGGAGGTCCCCGTTCCCGCCCCCGGCCCCGGACAGGTGCTGGTCAAGGTGGAGGCCGCGGGCGTGTGCCTGTCCGACGTGCACCTCATCGACGGCACCCTCACCCCCGTCCACCTGCAGAGGGACACCGTCACCCTGGGCCACGAGGTCTCCGGCACCATCGCCGAGTGCGGACCGGACGTGACCGGCTGGACTGCCGGGCGGCGGGTCGTCCTGCAGGCCGGCGAGGTGCGCGACGGCCGGGTCCTGAATCGTGGCGTCGACTACGACGGCGGCTGGGCCGGGTACGCACTCGCCACCGCGGACACCCTCGTCGCCTTGCCCGAGTCGATCCCCTTCGAGCAGGGCGCGATCATCCCGGACGCGGTCTCCACCCCCTGGGGAGCCATCACCACGACCGCGGACATACGCCCCGCCCAGGCCGTCGGCGTGTGGGGCATCGGCGGTCTCGGCGTGCACGCCGTGCAGCTGCTGCGCGCCATCGGCGCCTATCCGATCATTGCTGTGGACCCCGCCCCGGCCGCCCGCCGGCGAGCACTCGACTTCGGCGCCGACCTGGCGCTGGACCCGGCCGACCCCGGCCTGCGCGACCGGATCCTGGCCGCCACCGGCGGCCGCGCACTGGAGGCGGCATTCGACTTCGCCGGAGTCGCCGCGGTGCGGGAGCAGGCCCTGGGCGTGCTCGGGCCGAAGGGACGCCTGGTCCTGATCGGCCTCACCGACCAGCCGCTGACCGTCACCGACGGCACACTCTTCAGCTACCTCCAGCACCAGATCCTCGGCCACTACGGATCCGCGGAGGATGCAGTGGCACAGCTGACAGCCCTGGCCGAAGGCGGCCGACTCGACCTCTCGCGCTCCATAACCGATGTACTCCTGCTCTCCGACGCGACCAAGGCCGTCGACAGCCTGCGCACCAGGGAAGGCGATCCCGTCCGCCTCGTCCTGCGCCCATGACCCCGTTCCCCACCCGCGTCGCCCATCACGGCACGCGCACCCCGACCGAGCGATGCTCGTAAGGGGGGACGACGTGCCCCGCAAGAACCACCCCCCACCGGGCTGCCCCTGCCCCACACGAAAGGCCCCCTCCATGCCTGTGGACCCGTCCCTCGCCGCCCTGCTCGACCAGCTCAACGCCCAACCCGCCCCCCGCATCCTCGACACCGACCCCGCTGTGCTGCGCGAGGCGAACCGACAGCAGGACGCCGGCATCACCGCGCCGGAACCGATCACGGTCGGCTCGGTGGAGGACACCACCGTCCCCGGCCCCGCCGGGACCATCCCCGTTCGCGTCTACCGGCCGGCGGCAGACGGCCCCATGCCCACGGTGGTGTTCTTCCACGGCGGCGGCTGGATCACCGGCGACCTCGACACGCACGACGACGTCACCCGCCGGCTGTGCCGCGACGTGGAGGCCGTGGTCGTCGCCGTCGACTACCGCCTGGCCCCCGAACACCCCTTCCCGGCCGCCTACGACGACTGCCTCGCCGCGGCCCGCTACATCGCCGACCACATCGACGACTACGGCGCCCGCCCCGACCGCATCGCCCTGGCCGGAGACAGCGCCGGCGGAAACCTGGCCGCCGCCGTCGCCCTCGCCTTCCGCGACGAACACCGGCCACTGGCAGCCCAACTCCTCGCCTACCCCGCCACCGACTTCGACGGCGACTACCCCTCCCGCACCCAGAACGCCACCGGATACCTCCTGCGCCACCAGGACGTACTCGACCTGCAACACCTCTACGCGGGCGACGATCCCGCCGTGCGTGCCTCGGCCTCCGTCTCCCCGCTGCGCGCGGACACCCTCGCCGGCCTCGCCCCCGCGGTCATCGGCACCGCCCAGTACGACCCCCTGCGCGACGAGGGCAATGCCTACGCAGCAGCCCTCACCCAAGCGGGGGTGGACGTCTTCGCCCGCACGTACGACGGCCTGATCCACGCCTTCCTGCACCTCTTCCGCGTCTCCCCGGCAGCAGACGCGGCCGTCACTGAGCTGTATGCCCAGCTCAAGAGCCGGCTTGCCTGAATCGCCGCAGGACTCAAGGAGGTCTCCGGAGGAGAACACCGCGACCCGTGATGACAAGGGGTGCCGGCCGGTCGGGTGGGCCCCGGTCACCCGTCCTGAGGGTTCGTGAGGCCGGTGATCAGGAGGTCGGCCACCACCTCTGCGTGTGCGCGCAGGGCGGCGTCGTCGCTTAGGGGCGGGCTCCCGAGAAGGGCGGCTTCGACAGGGTTGGCGAAGAGGGCCCCCGCGCCGTGGGTGACGAGGTAGTGCAGGGTCGCGTACGGGACGTCGCGCAGTTGCCCGGCGGCGACGAGGCGGCCCAGTCGGGTTTCGACGAGCGGGCGGAGCGGGGCGATGAACCGCTCGACGACGAAGCGGATGCGGGGGCTGTCGATGGCGCCTTCGTGGGTCATGATCCGCAGCACCTCGGGGTGGGCGGCCGCGAAGAGGATCTGCTCGACGATGCCGTGGCGCAAGGCGGACAGGTCGTCGCCCCCGGGGTCGGCGGTCGCGGTGCGCCAGCTGCCTTCGGCTTCGGTCAGGGTGTGCTCCATGGCCGCGAACCACAGGCCTTCCTTGGGCCCGAACCGCGCTGTGAGCAGGGTGTGGCTGACGCCGAGGCGACGGGCGATGTCGCGGATCGAGGTGCCCTCGTAGCCGTGCTCGGCGAACGCGGCCAGCGCGCCCTCCAGGAGACGCGCATCAGTTACTTCGTCGCCGGTGCGTGGCCTGCCACGGCCTCGTTGCCCCGTCTCCACTGTGCCTCCCCGCTCGGCCGCGAGGGCGGCCACGGAAGCCGATCTTACCCCTGCCGAACTTGCGGAAATCGGACACAAGGCCCATTCTGGACTCATAAATAACCAGGTGGCAATTAAATGAGGTGATCACGATGGCGACACTCACGGCACGGCTCGGCTCGTCCCCGCAGGACTACGAACGCCTCGGGCTCGAACCCGGTGCGATCAAGGTCCGGGAGGACGGCATGCGCACCGACGGCTCGCCCGGTACGTACGAGTGGTGGTACTTCGACGCACACCTGGAGGACGGGGCGAAGCTGGTGGTCGTGTTCCTCACCAAGGAGTTCACCGACATCAGCCGTCCGCTCGCCCCCATGATCCGCATCGATCTGACCCTGCCCGACGGGACCACCGTGGAGAGGCTCGCCGACTTCGACCCGGCCCTCTTCAGCGCCTCGACGGAGGCCTGCGACGTACGGATCGGCGACGGCAACGTCTTCGCCGGCGACCTGCACACCTACACGATCCGCGCCCGCATCGAGGACACCGAGGTCGACATCGCCCTGACCGGCCAGGTCCCCGCCTGGCGGCCCGGGACCGGCCACTTCCTCTTCGGCGCGCACGACGAACACCACTTCGCCTGGCTCCCCGCCGTCCCTCAGGGCGCCGTACAGGCCTCCTACCGGTCCGGGGCGGTGTCCGGAAACAGCGCCGGGGTCGGCTACCACGACCACAATTGGGGCAACGCGCCCATGCTCAAGCTGATGCACCACTGGTACTGGGCGCGCGGCGCCGCCGGCCCGTACTCCGTCATCTCCTCCTACATCACCGCTGAGAAGCCGTACGGGTACGCGGACCTGCCCGTATTCATGCTCGCCCGGGATGGACGGATCATCGCCGACGACGACACGAAGGTGGCCTTCGAGGTCCTCGGCCGTTACACCGACGCCGCAACCGGCAAGCCGGTCGGCAACGTCACCCGCTACACGTACACGGACGGGGACGAGCGCTACGTCATCACCTACACCCGTCACGAAGACCTGGCCGCGACGAAGTTCATCGACAGCCTCAGGGGCCCGAAGAAGGCCGCCGCGAAGCTGGCCGGGTTCGACGGCGCGTACCTGCGCTTCACCGGCCGACTCGAGATCGAACGCCACGAGGGCGGGCGCCTCGCGGAACGCCACACCGACGACGCCCTGTGGGAGCTCATGTACTTCGGCAAGGCCCGATAAGGGCCGCTCCTGTTCGACCGCACACCACGGCCGCCGCCATCGCCGCACGGTGCAGCAGTTCCACTACCGAGGGCGGGGCCAGGTCCACCGGACGGCGGTCGAGCCCGGTGAGTCCGGCGAGCAGGGCCGCCATGAAGGCGTCGCCCGCGCCGATGGTGTCGACGACGGCGACTGGTACCGCGGGTACCCGGATAGGGGCGCTGTCGGGAAGGAAGGCCATACTGCCGCGCGCGCCGAGGGTGAGGACGACCAGCCGGCCTTCGGCCGCGAGCCTCCGGCAGGCGGCGGTGGGGGATTCGTCCGGCCACAACTGGGAGGCGTCCTCGTCACTGGCCTTGACCAGATGTGCGAGCGAGATCAGTTCCCGTAGCTGATGCAGGGCCTCCTTCGGGTCGAGGGATCTGTCCTCACGGACATTGGGGTCCACGGCCAGTACGGTCTCCCGTGCGGCGGCCCGGGCGGTGGCGAGCACCGCACCGGCCGCCGGGTGTACGACGGCGGCCAGGCCGCCGACGTACACGGCGCCGAAGCCGTCCAGCCCGCCGGTGTGCGGGGCCAGCCGGAACGTGGCCGTGTCGTGGTGGTGGAAGTCGTAGCGGGTGCCGTGGGGCTGGGGGCTCGCCACCGCGAGCGCGGTGGGGGCATCCGATTCCCCGCAGAGGGAGAGATCGACGCCCGCGTCCGCCATCCGCCGCCTCAGGAGGCTGCCGAGGGCGTCGGTGCTCAGGGTTCCCGCGAAGGCCGCCCCGGTACCGAGCCGGGAGACGCCGGCCGCGACGTTCGCGGGGGCGCCGCCCGGGGACGGGGTGAGCGAGCCGTCCTGGGCCGGGATCAGGTCGATCAGGGCCTCGCCCACCACCAGCACCCGCGGATCCGGGTGGGTCGTCACGGCTCGACCACGATCTTGCGTCCCTGGCCCGCCTGGAAGCGTTCCAGGGCGTGCGGATAGTCCGCCAGCGGCAGTCGGTCGCTGATGAAGACGGACGGATCGAGCACGCCGGAGGCGAAGAGCGCGGCGGCCCGCTCGAAGCTGTGCAGGACCGCCATCGAACCGGTGATGGTGATCTCCTGGTTGTAAATGCGGTACGGCTCGATGATCGCTGTGGTCGCGTAGTCGGCCACCCCGAACTGAAGGAAAGTGCCGCCCTTGGCCACGCGGCCGAGCCCGTCCTGGATGGCGGCGGCGTTGCCGGTGGCGTCGATGACGAACTCCCACCCCTCCGGCCGGTCGAACTCATCGGCGTGCGCGGCGGCGCCTGAAACCCCCAACGTTCGTGCCGTGCTGAGCCGTTCGGGGTTGACGTCGAGGATGTCGACGCCGGCGGCGCCGGTGCGCTTGGCCAGCTCGAGCATGATCAGGCCCATGGTGCCGGAACCATAGATGAGCACCTGCGCACCGAGCGTGCTGTTGCTGAGGACGTCGTAGCCGCGTACGGCGCAGGACAGCGGCTCGATGAGGGCGGCGTCCCGGACGTCGACGTGGTCGGGCAGCCGTACGCAGTTGGCCGCGGGCGCGACCGCGTACTCGGCGGCCCCGCCCGGAACCGAGACGCCGATCGCGTTCCACCGGTCGCACAGGTTGCCGCGCCCGGCGCGGCAGTAGCGGCACTCGTGGCAGTACAGCGAGGGGTCCACTGCGACCCGGTTGCCGACTGCGAACTCAGTGACGTCCTTGCCGGTCTCCACGATCACGCCCGCGAACTCGTGACCGGGAACGATCGGCAGCTTCGGTGCGAACTCACCCTGCAGGATGTGCAGATCGGTACCGCACAGTCCGCAGGCCGCGACGGCGACCACCACATCGCGCGGTCCCGGTGCCGGGTCGGGCACGGTGGTGAAGACGACCTTGCCGGGCGCCTCGATGAGCGCAGCCCTCATTTGACGGCTCCAAGGGAGAGGCCCTGGACGAGCTTGTCCTGGGCGGCGAAGCCGGCGGCGAGCACCGGCAGGGACACGACGACGGACGCGGCGCACAGCTGGGCGAGGAAGAGGCCCTGGCTGGTGACGAATCCGGTGAGGAACACGGGGGCCGTTTGCGCGGTCACGCCGGTGAGGACCCGCGCGAAGAGCATTTCGTTCCAGCTGAAGATGAAGCAGATCAGCGCAGTGGCGGCGATGCCGGGCCCCGCGATGGGTGCGACGATGCGCGTGAGCACCGTCGGCAGGCCGGCCCCGTCCACCTGGGCCGCCTCGATGATGGAGGCGGGCACGTCGGCGAGGAACGACTGGAGCATCCACACCGCGATCGGCAGGTTCATCGAGGTGTAGAGGATGACGAGCAGCCAGATGTTGTCCAGCAGACCGGCGTTCTTGGCGAAGAGGTAGATCGGCAGCAGACCCGCCACGACGGGCAGCATCTTGGTGGACAGGAAGAAGAACATGACATCGGTCCACTTGCGGACCGGACGGATGGACAGGGCGTACGCGGCCGGCAGGGCCAGGCACAGCACGAGCAGCGTGGACACCAGGCTCGCCGTGGCCGAATTGATCAGCGCGGGCCAGGGGCCGGTCCCGCCGCCGGAGTCGAAGAACGCCCGGTAGCCGTCGAGGGTGAGCGCGGCGGTGAGGGAGGGTGGGTTGGTCGCCGCGTCCGGCTCGGAGTGCAGCGAGGTGAGCGCCATCCAGGCGACGGGCAGGGCGAACGTGATGCCGGCGAGCCAGGCCAGCAGGCCGAGTCCGGTGGATCGCCGACGGGCCTGACGGGCTTGACGGATCTGGCGGGCTTGACCGTCCCGGCGGTCCGGTGCGCCGAGCGTGCTGACGGCAGTGGTGGTGGTCATGCGCGGCCCACCTCCTCCGTGAAGAGCGAGGAGACCACGCGCAGCGCGAAGGTCGCGAGCGCGATCGTGCCGATCACGACGACCACCCCGGCCGCCGAGGCCAGACCGTATTCGTGGGCCTGGTAGAAGGTCTGGTAGATCGTGTACGGGAGGTTGGCGGTACCCAGCCCGCCGGAGGTGATCGTGAAGACCGCGTCGAAGTTCTGCACGATGTAGATCGAGCCCAGCAGGATGCCGAGTTCGAGGTACCGGCGCAGGTGGGGCAGGGTCAGGTAGCGGAACGTCTGCCAGGGGCCCGCGCCGTCCAGCTTTGCCGCCTCCATGATCTCGGGTGACCGGCTCTGCAGCCCGGCGAGCAGGATCAGCATCATGAACGGGGTCCACTGCCAGATCAGCGCGGCCTCCACCGCCAGCAGCGGGGTGTCGGAGATCCACTCCGGCTGGGCGGGGGTGTCGTCGCCGAACAGCCCCGCGATCCAGCTCCAGGCCCCGTTGAGGAGCCCGTACTCGGGGTTGTAGAGCGCGTGCTTCCACAGCAGCGCGGCCGACACCGGGACCAGCAGGAACGGGGTGATCAGCAGGGTCCGTACGAGTCCCCGGCCGCGGAAGCTCCGGTCCAGCAGCAGCGCCAGCAACAGCCCCAGGAATACGGAGGCGAGCACCACGGTGGTGGTGAGCAGCGCGGTGGTGAACACGGAGGCGCGCATATCGGCATCCGTGACGACCGTGGCGTAGTTCTCGAACCAGGCGAGGTGGCGGGCGTCCGGGTCCAGCGAGTTCCAGTCGAAGAGCGAGATCACCAGGGTGGCCACGAAGGGCAATTGGGTGACCGCGATCAGGAAGACCAGCGCCGGCAGCAGCGGGGCGCGGGTGGCCCAGGCCCGCGGGCCCCCGCGCCGCGCGCGGGCTGCTCGGGGCGGTGAGGAGGCCGGCCGTGCCGCCGTACTCACAGTGAGCGTCACCGGTACTCCTCTCCGACCTTCTCGGCCAGGGCCTGCGACTTGCTCAGTGCCTCGTCGACCGACTGGCGGCCGGCGATGGCGGCACTGATCTCCTGTGAGACCTTCGTGCCGAGATCGGTGAACTCGGGGATGCCGACGAACTGGATGCCGGGCGCGGGTCGCGGCTGGACCCCGGGGCTGTCGGGCCGGGCGCCCTTGATGGCGTCCAGGGTGACGGCGGAGAAGGCCCCGGACTCCTTCAGGTACTGCGCGTTGGCGTAGGTCGAGGCGCGCTTGCCCGCCGGTACGTTGGCCCAGCCGATCTGCTCGCCGACCAGTTCCTCGTACTTCTTGCTCGAGGCCCAGGAGATGAACTTCCAGGCGTTGTCCGCGTTCTTGGACGCCTTCTGTACGCCGAACGCCCAGGTGTAGAGCCAGCCCGAGCTCTCGGTCTTGTCGACGGGCGCCTGTACGTAGCCGATCTTCCCCTTGACCGGCGAGTTGGCCGCTTCCAGCGAGCCCGCCGCGGCCGTTGCGTCGTACCACATGGCCGTCTTGCCCTGGGTGAGGCTGCCCAGGCACTCGGCGTAGCCGGACTGCGGGGCGCCTGCCTGGCCGTGGTCGCGCAGGAGGCCGACGTAGAAGGAGGTGGCCTGCTTGAACTCGGGCGCCGTGAGCTGCGCCTGCCAGTCCTTGGTGAACCAGGTGCCGCCCATGGTGTTGACGACGGTGGTGAGCGGAGCCATCACCTCACCCCAGCCGGGCAGTCCGCGCAGACAGATCCCCTTCATGCCGGCGCGGGCCCCGTCGGCCTTGGCGGCGAGGTCGGCGACCTGCTGCCAGGTCGGGCGCTCGGGCATCGTCAGGC
This sequence comes from Streptomyces sp. NPDC059957, assembly GCF_042730015.1. Classification (NCBI taxonomy): domain Bacteria; kingdom Bacillati; phylum Actinomycetota; class Actinomycetes; order Kitasatosporales; family Streptomycetaceae; genus Streptomyces; species Streptomyces sp. NPDC059957. The sequence goes on from NZ_JBHWMB010000003.1 coordinate 121,756, forward strand.
CCTTCTCCGCGAAGACGTCCTTGCGGTACATGAGGAAGGACGACTCGCCGTAGAACGGCTCCGCGTAGAGCTTTCCGTCGGCAGCGGTGAGGGACTTGCGCAGGGGTTCGAGGATGTCGTCCTGGTCGAAGGCCGGGTCCTTGGCCACCTGCTCGTCGAGGGCGTGCAACCAGTCGTTCTTCGCGTAGATCGGCACCTCGTAGTTGCTGATGGTGGCTACGTCGTACTGTCCGGCCTGGTTGGAGAAGTCCTGGCTGATCTTGTCGCGTACGTCGTTCTCCGGCAGCACGGTGAAGTTCACCTTGATGCCGGTCTCCTTGGTGAAGTGATCGGCCGTCAGCTTCTGGAGCTCGATCATCTGCGGGTTGTTCACCATGAGGACGTTGAGGGTGGCGCTGCCGGGCGAGCCGCCGCTGCCACCGGCCCCGCTGCACGCGACCCCGGTGGTGAACAGTGCCGCTGTGGCCGCGGCGGCGCCGAAGCGGGTGGCGAGGGTACGTCGTCTCCGCTGAACGGGCATGGCATCTCCAGGAGTTCGAGTGCGGGGGCGGGGAGGGTGCGGGTACGCGGGGGAGGGGAATGCGGATCCGGGTCACACCCGGATGACCTGCGGGCCGAGCAGGGTGTAGCGGTGGGCCTCGGCGGGTGGCAGGGCGGTGTCGGTCACGATGGCCTCGACGTCGCGCACGTCCGCGAAGCGGCAGAAGCTGACGGCGCCGAACTTGCTGTGGACCCCGGCGAACACCCGGCGCCGGGCCCCGGACACTGCCTGCGCCTTGACGGCGCTCACGGCGGGATCGGGGGTGGTGAGCCCGTGCTCCCGGGAGATGCCGTTGGCCCCGATGTACGCCAGGTCGATGACGAATCCGGCGAGCATCTGGGTGGCCCAGTGGTCGACGGTCGCCATGGTGCCGCCCCGCAGCCTGCCGCCGAGCAGCAGGACGGTGGCCCGCTGGGCCTCGGCCAGGACGTGGGCGACGGACAGGGAGGCCGTGACCACGGTGAGCTGCCGGTCCTGGGGGAGTGCCTCGGCGATCAGTTGCGGGGTGAATCCCTCGTCGATGAACACGGTCTCCGCGTCGCCGAGCAGCCGGGCGGCGGCAGCGGCGATCCGGGTCTTCTGCGGCAAATGCCGAGTGGTGCGGACGGCGAGCGTCGTCTCGAATCCGGAGCTTTCCACCGGATAGGCGCCGCCGTGGGTCCGGCGGACCATTCCGTGTTCTTCCAATACGTGCAGATCGCGCCGGATGGTTTCCTTGGCGACTTGGAAGTCCGTGGCAAGGGTGGCGACTTCCACGGATCCGGTACGCCGGACGAGCCGGAGGATTTCCCGGCGGCGTTCCTCTGTGTCCACGATTCACCTCCCTGTCCGCAGTGGTGCGCTGTGCTGCCCGTTCGGGCTGCTGCGTCGTTTGTACAAGCGCGGGGGAGTCGCTGAACAGGGCGGTTGCGGACACGATCGCGCCCGTCTGTGCCCGTTCGGCGGACCGGATTCCGCAGGCAGGCGGGGCTGCGGCTGTTGCCCGGCCCGGTCCGGCTGCCCGTCTGCGTCCGATCGCGGCCCGTTCCCTGCCCGTTCGGCCGTGAACCGCTTTCGTCTCGCGTCCGTCCACCGCAGGACGCGCACGCACTCGCCTACGAAAGCCTGGAGCACACATGACGCGCAGATGGTCACTGGTCGGCTTGATCGTCGCACTCGCGGCGGCCCTGTCATTCGTCGTCTTCGGTATGGGGTTCGACGCGGACAGCAGCGCCAAGGCCGCCCCGGACAAGAAGGCCCAGACCGCCAAGGGTCCCTCGGTGAAGCAAGTGGACAGCAGCAAGCTCCAGGGACTCGCCTGGTGGCCGGCCCACGAGAAGTCGGGCCCGGCGGTGGCGGACGCAGTCGCAGACCACCACGCCCAGGTGCGCGGCACGGTCGCGCGTACCAAGGGCCCCAACGGCGGAGCCCTGAAGTTGGACGGCGCCAGCGGGCACGCCATCGTCGAGACGCCCTTGATCGACACCTCCAAGAGCGACTACTCGGTGGCCGCCCGGGTCCGGATCGAGAACAAGGGCTTCCGGGCAGCCGTCTCCATGGACGGGGACCAGCACAGCATCTTCTTCCTCCAGTACGAGGACATCGACAGGCGGTTCGCGTTCGCCTTCGCCAACGCCCGGGCCGTCGGGATCAAGATGGGGGAGCCCGTGGCGGGTCGCTGGTACCACCTGCTGGGCACCTACGACCAGCAGTCCGGGACGCTCAGCATCTACGTGAACGGCAAGCTCATGGGCACTGCCCAGGCGCGCAACCCCGAGCGGGCCACCGGCCCGCTGGTGATCGGGCGGGGCAAGTACGAGGGCAAGGAGGTCGACTTCTGGAGCGGTGCCATCGCGGACGTGCACCTCTTCGGCCGGACGCTGACCGCGGCCGAGGCGGCCGCCCTGGCGGCGAAGGAGCCCGCCCCGAGCAAGTGAGCGGCGCGCAGGGGCGGCCGACGGCCCGGCCGCCCCTGCGCGGAACCGCCCGCGACCGATCGGACCCCGAACGGACGGGGGCGGAACCGAGCGGGCGGAGACGGATCGGGCAGCGCCTGGCCCGGATCGGGCAGCCGGCCCCGATGTCGAAGCCATCAGTACCGCGCTGAACTGGCCTTTTAACACCAGCGAAACAGACTCACTCGGTCGTGAAGCGGGCGGTGACGGACGTATGTCCGATGCCCGAATGCAGGTACAACATTTCTGCGGCCCGAAAAAGCAATTCCGCCCCGGCGGAACGCAGGCTCACCCGCGCTACCCCGCGCCGCCGAATCCACGTATTTCTCACACATCGAGGAGGGAACTCCTTGCCGTACTTTCTCCTGCCCGCAGACTGGGAAACGAAGGCCGATTCCACGGGGACGGCCGAGGAATTCCTGAGAGCCGTCTACGATCAGCACGGTGCCGTACTGCTCCGCTTCGCCGCCCGGCTGCTGGGCGGGGACTGGCACCGGGCGGAGGACGTGGTCCAGGAAGTGGTGATCCGGGCCTGGCAGCACGCCGGCGCTCTCGGCCACCACGCGGAAGGCGTCCGTCCCTGGCTCTTCACGGTCGTGCGCAACCTGGTCATCGACGGCCACCGCGCCCGGCAGGCCCGCCCGCCGGAGGCCGAGGACCCGGACATGGCCTTCCTGCCGGTCGGGGACGGCGTCGACCTCGCGCTCACCACCCAGGTGGTCGTGGACGCCCTCCGGGACCTCCCGCACTTCCAGCGCGAAGTGCTGCTGCACGTCCACTACATGGGTCGCAGCGTGAACCAGACCGCGCAGGTCCTGGGCGTGCCGCCCGGCACGGTCAAATCCCGGACGCACTACGCTGCCCGGGCGCTGCGCGAGGCCCTGCAGAGCAGGGGCCTCGCCGCAGCCTGACCGGGTCAGTTCAGGCGGCCCGCATGGACGTCGATCCTCAGGTCCAGGGGACCGGTGTCGAGGGAGCCGTCCTCACCCACACCGAACCGCCAGCCCGCGTCCGAGGCGTCACCCAGGACGAGCAGAGCGTCCGAAGCCTCCAACAGGGCCGTGGTCTCTTGCTCGTCGGCGTACTGCGCGGCATCCAGCACGAACAGCCGGGGTGCGCGGCCCTGAACCGCCACGGGGCCGCCGCCCTCGATCATCCGGAAGACCTGCGTGACCGCCGCAGCGGAGCCGGACGCACCGTACCTCGTGGCCGCGTCCGCACCCCTGGCCAGGGCTTCCTCCAGCGTGGCAACCGTGTGGAGGCGAGCCGAGCCCAGACCCACGGTCAGATCGGCGCCGGCCGTCGACCCCACCAGGGTCACCTCCGCGCGCCGCCCGACAGGGCCCGTGACCAGCTCGGCCACGAAGGCCCGTACCAGCTGCCGCGCCTCACGTCCGCCGCCGGTCACGGCGATCGCCGTGGCTGCCCGGGACAGATCGACCAGCACCCGCTCGCCGCCGGCTGTCCCGAGGGTCACCGCCAGCGCGTAGGGCTGCTCGGCGGCGGCCTCCTCTTCCCCCAGGCCGACCCCCTCCAGCGGCGCCGTGCCCGTGCTCCACTGCTCGCCCGAGGAGTCCGCGCTCCACGGAGCGGGGGCATGGGAGTCGGAGCCGGCGAGCCGTAGCGCGAGACGGTCTCCGGAGTACACCACCGCGTAGGCGTCGGGCAGCGCCCGCCCGGCCCGGACACACGCGGCGGCCAGCCTGCGAAGACCCAGATCGATGACGTCCAGTGCCTCCCGACCGGTGACGTTCGCGGGGGCGGGCCGCGCCGGGGCGCCCGCAGGCGCCCGCTTGCGTTCGCTGCGGATCAGTTCGAAGACGGTGCCGATCAGCGCCAGACCGAGTACGACGGCCAGCACGAGGGACAGTTCCATACGACCACCTCTGTCGGGTCCCGGGGCCCGGGACGGGTCAACGGACCCCTACGGGGCGGGCTTCCGGATGGTTCACGCCACCCCCTCGTGAACCGCCTGGCCTCCCCGTCCGTAGGGCCGGGCACGCGGGGCCGGACCCCTCCCCCCTCCCTCCGGCTCCGCGCCCCACCCGTCCCTGCTGCCTGGAGAGCCTCGTGCCGTTGCTACTCACCGTGGTCGACGCGTTCGGCCATGCCTTCGACGTCCACCTGGACGCCGACCCCGAAACGCCGGTGGCGGCCATCGCGGAGGCGCTCGCCGCGATGGACGGCACGGCGCTCCCGATGGACGGCTCCGGCCTCCACTTCGAGGGAGTCGAGCTGCCACCGGAGATGTCCCTGCGGGAGTCGCCCCTGCGCGACGGGGCCGTCGTCGGGCTCGGCCGATCCGTCAGCCCGCGGGCCGTGGAACCCCGCGGTCTGGTGGAGGTCCGTGCCGTCGGTGGCCCCGGAGCCGGAGCCGTGCACCGCCTCGACATCGGCGAGTACCGGATCGGCCTGGCCGCCGACGGCACCCCGCTGATCGCCCGCCCCGGACCCGGCAGGCCTGCCCTGGCGCTCCGCGTCGGCCCCGGCGGCCGCTGCCGCCTCGTCCAGGCATCCCCCACGGACAGCTCCACCATGCTCCAGATCGACCGGGAGGACGTGGACGGCGAACAGGACTGGCCCATCGGGGCGCAGCTGCGCATCGGTGACTGCCTCCTCGAACTCCTCGCCCCCGAACGGGCCGACGCCGCCCTGCAGCCCTCCGAGGACGGTGCCGGCTGGGACTACAACCGTCCGCCGCGGCTGCTGCCGCCCAAACCCGAGACCCGCTTCGCCCTGCCGAGCCCGCCGACCCCACCCGCCAAACGCCCGCTGCCCTACATCGCCGCGATCCTGCCCCTGGTCATGGCCGGCGCCGGTGTACTGATCTTCGGCCGGCTCTCGATGCTGCTCTTCGGCCTGCTCTCTCCGCTCGCCATCGTCGGGAACTACTGGACGAACAAGCGCAGCGGACGCGAGACGCACGCCACCTCCGTCGCCAACTACGAGGAGAAGAAGGCCCGCATCGAGGCCGACGCGGAGGCCGCGCTCATCGCCGAGCGGACCGCCCGCCGCCACGGCTTCCCCGACCCCGCCGCCGTCCTCCTCACCGCTGTCGGGCCGCGCCGCAGGCTCTGGGAGCGCCGCACCTCGGACGACGACTTCCTCGAACTGCGCGTCGGCACCGCTGACCAGGCCTCCGACGTGGTCCTCCAGGACCCCACCCAGGACGAGCACCGGCGCAAGGTCGCCCGCGCGGCCTACGACGTGCCCGTCACCGTGGCGCTGCGCACACACAAGGTGTTCGGCATCGCGGGCCGCGGAGCCGCCGCGGCGGCCGTCGCCCGCTGGGCCGTTGCCCAGGCCGCCGTCCTGCACAGCCCCCGGGACCTCCACATCTACCTCCTCACCACCGGAACCGGCGCCGAGGACACCTGGACCTGGATCCGCTGGCTGCCCCACGTCCGCCGGCGCAGCGGCGACACGGTCGCCGGCATAGGCACGGACACCGAGACCTCGGCACGCCGAGTCGCCGAGCTCAGTTCCATGATCACGGCCCGGCACGCCGCCCTGGCCGACCGGAACGCCCCCCGCGAACCGGACGTTCTCGTCGTGCTCGACGGAGCGCGCCGACTGCGCTCGCTCCCCGGCGTCGTACAGATCCTCCGCGACGGACCCGCCGTCGGCGTCCACGCCCTGTGCCTGGACGACGAGGAGCGGCTGCTGCCCGAGGAGTGCCTGGCCGTCGTCGCCGAGGAGCCGGACGGCACGCTCCGGGTCGGACTGTCCGGCGCCGCCGTACGCACCGGAGTCCGGCCGGACGCCGTGTCCCTCGACTGGTGCCGCTCCGTCGCCCGCGCCCTCGCACCGCTGCGGGACCCGGGCGGCGCGTCCGAGGAGGCGGCCGTACTGCCGCCGGCCGCCCGGCTCCTCGACGTACTCTCCCTCGATCCGCCGACGGCCGAGGGCGTCGCGGCCCGCTGGCGGGCGGGCGGACGGTCCACCCAGGCCGTCGTGGGCATATCCCTCGACGGCCCCTTCGCCCTGGACCTCAGGCGCGACGGCCCGCACGGACTGGTCGCCGGGACCACCGGATCCGGCAAGTCCGAGCTCCTCCAGACGATCGTCGCCGCCCTGGCCGTGGCCAACCGCCCCGACGCGATGACCTTCGTGCTGGTCGACTACAAGGGCGGCTCCGCCTTCAAGGACTGCGTCGACCTACCCCACACCGTCGGCATGGTCACCGACCTCGACGCCCACCTCGTCGAGCGCGCCCTGACCTCGCTGTCGGCCGAGCTCAAGCGGCGCGAACACATCCTCGCGCAGGCTAACGCCAAGGACATCGAGGACTACATCGACCTGCTGCGCCGCGAACCCTCCCGCACTCCGATGCCACGACTCCTCATCGTCATCGACGAGTTCGCCTCGATGGTGCGAGACCTCCCCGACTTCGTGAAGGGACTCGTCAACATCGCCCAGCGCGGACGCAGCCTGGGCATCCACCTCATCCTGGCCACCCAGCGCCCCAGCGGTGTCGTCTCGCCCGAGATCCGGGCCAACACCAACCTGCGGATCGCCCTGCGCGTGACCGACCAGAGCGAGAGCCAGGACGTCATCAACGCCCCGGAAGCAGCGGGTATTTCGAAGAACACACCCGGCCGCGCTTACGTCCGCCTCGGTCAGACCTCGCTGGTGCCCTTCCAGGCGGGCCGCGTCGGCGGGCGTCGGCCCGGAACGACGGCCGACTCGGCTCCGGAACCCTGGGTCGTGCCCATCGGCTGGGACCAGATCGGCCGGCCGCTGCCCGCCCGGCCGCGCGCAGCCTCCCGGCAGCAGGATGACGTCGTCACCGACCTCGCGGACCTCGTGGGCGCCATCCGCGACGCCGACCGCGACCTGAACATCCCGCCCCAGCACAGCCCCTGGCTGCCACCGTTGCCCACCACCCTGGTCCCGCACGAACTGCCCGGCACCGGCCGGAGCGGCTCGTACGACCTCGCCCCGGTGGTCTACGGGATGGTCGACCTGCCCGCGGAACAGGCCAGGGAGGCGCTGACGCTGGACCCGGAGACCTTCGGGCACCTGCACGTCGTCGGCTCCCCTCGCAGCGGCCGCTCGCAGACCCTGCGCACCCTCGCCGGGGTACTGGCCCGCGCCCACTCCTCGGCCGACGTGCACCTGTACGGGATCGACTGCGGCAACGGCGCACTGCTGGCCCTGGAGGGACTCCCGCACTGCGGGGCGGTGGTGCAGCGCACGCAGCCCGAACGCGTCGCCCGGCTGCTGAACCGGCTCGTCGCGGAGGTGACCCGACGCCAGGAGCTGCTGGCCGCGCGGGGCGCCGCCGACCTGCCGGAGCTCCGCAAGGCCCTGGAGCCGCAGGACCGGCCGCCGCACATCGTGGTGATGCTGGACCGCTGGGAGGTCTTCGACAAGACGCTGTCCGAGTACGACAGTGGCAGCCTGCTGACCAACGTCCTGACCCTGCTGCGCGACGGGGCGAGCGTCGGCGTGCACATGGTGCTGGCCGGTGACCGCACGCTGTTCTCCTCGCGGGTCGCCTCCACCACTGAGGACAAGCTCGTGCTGCGGCTCAACGAGAAGGCCGAGTACAGCATGATCGGCGTGCCGCAGAAGTCCGTACCCGACGAGATTCCGTCCGGCCGGGCACTGCGCGCGGCAGACAAAGCGGAGGTGCAGATCGCCCTGCTCGGCCCGGACGCCACCGGCCAGGGGCAGGCGGCGGCCCTCCAGTCGATCGCGGCCGAGTGCCGGGAGCGCGACGCCGAGGTCCCGGCCTCGGCAAGGCCGTTCCGGGTGGATCTGCTGCCCGACCGGCTCGGCTACGAGCAGGCCATCGGGTACGCAGCGCAGAGGCAGGCCGGCCCGCTGTGGGCGATGGTCGGCGTCGGCGGTGACGAGCTCGCCGCCACGGGCCCGGACCTGTCGCTCACCCCGACCTTCATCGTGGCGGGTCCGGCCCGCTCCGGGCGCAGCACCGTCCTGCTGGCCATGGTCCGGTCGCTGCTGGACGCCGGTACGTCGGTCGTGGTCGGAGCCCCGGTGCGTTCACCGCTGCGCGACCTCGCGGGGCAACCGGGTGTACTGGCCGTTTTCGCAGGGCCCGACATCGAGCCGGAGGAGTTGGAGGCGGCGCTGGCCGAGGCCCCGGGCGGGGCGGTGGTGGTGCTGGACGACGCGGACCTGCTGCTGAAGACCAAGGCCGAGACGGTGCTCAACCGGATCGCCCGCACCGGCGCGGAGACCGGGCAGGGTCTGGTGCTGGCCGGGCAGACCGAACGGCTGGCAGCCGGCTACTCGGGCTGGCACACCGACGCGCGGCGCAACCGGCAGGGGATCCTGCTGAGCCCGCAGAGCGTCGGCGACGGCGAGCTGATCGGAGCCAAGGTGCCGCGCAGCCGCCTCGGCGGCGGGCGGGCCGGCCGGGGGCTGCTGCACCTGGCCGACGGGGTGCTGCGCACGGTGCAGGTCCCGGAGGCCAGGGCCTGAGACCGAACGAAGGGGGCTCCCCCGCCAACCACGGCGCGGGAGCCCCCCTCCCTCCGCCCCGTTCTTTCGTTTCGGTGCCGTCGGTGCTCCTGTTGCCGGTGAGCGGGGCGCCGTGGGCAACCGCCCAGCCGCCGTGGCCGGCGGTGGCGAGCGGCCCGTAGATCGAGCCCAGGAAGGCGGTACTGGCACCGATCATGCCGGGTATCGAATGGCCCTTCATGCTCTGCAGGTACGCCGCGATCGCCCCCGGATTGTTGACGATGGCCGGCGGGATCGGCACCGGCGGCGGCGGTGGCAGCCGGGTCGGCATCGGTGGAAAGTTGCCGGGGCGAACCCCGGCCCCGATGTGCGGTATGTCGTCGAGGAGGCCGGCGCCCGGCAGGTTCAGAGGGGGCAGCACGGGCGGGTTGTTGGCGACGGGCGGGAGGTTCCTGAGCGGAATGCCGGTGTTGACCGGCGCGCCCCCGCCCCCGCCCCCGCCCTTCCCGAACCAGTTGACCTTCGGCACCCGGCCGGTGGTCACGAGCGTCTGGAGACCCTTGCCGACCGCGACGATGGCGCCGCTCAGCGCGATCCCGCCGAAGGCGGCGCCGACGGTGCCGAGCACGATGCCGACCACATCCCAGTTGCCGGTGACCGCGCCCCGGGCGATGTTGATGCCCAGCGGGACCAGGCCAGTGACCAGGCTCATCAGGCCCAGGGCGATGGAGAGTCCCTGAAGGCCGGGGATCAGGAAGGAGATGACACCCAGGATCGCGCTGATGATGCCGAAGGCCGAACCGATGCTGTCCCAGAGCTTGTCCCAGAAGTTCTTCTTCTTGACCGCCTCGTCCTCGGCCTCCTCCAGTCTGGTGACCGCGGTCCGGGCGTCCGCCTCGCGCACGCTCTGGGCGTCGAGCGCCAGCTGGCGCGCAGCGTCCAGGTCGGCCTGGGCCGAGTCCACCGCGCCCTGCGCCGAACTGGCCTCGTTCCGGGCGTTCTCCAGAGCCCGGCGGGCCGCGGCCTTGGCGCTCTCGTCGTCGGGCGGCGGCGGCGCCGCGTTGTCCAGGTTGGTGACGAGGGAGGTGGCCGCGCTCGCCGTGGCGATGGCGGAGTCGAGCCGGCTCCGGGCCTCGCGCCCCTTCTCCAGTGCCTCACCCGCCCTCACCTGGTGGTCCCGCAGGCGTGCCGCGTAGTCCTTGAGGGCCTGCGCCGCCTTCTCGTACGAGTCGCGCAGGGCGCCGACCTGGTTGGGCAGTTCCTCCAGGGTCGTCTTGAGCTGCTCCATGGACTTCCCCGCCCCCAGTTCCTGGGCCTGGACCCGGGAGATCACGGAGAAGGCGGATTCCGCGTCGTCGGAGACGGTCTGGTAAGCGCCGGCGAGTCTTTCGATGATCTCCGGCTCCCCGGGAGTCGGATCCTCACTCAGATCGAGAATCTCCCAATCGGCCAATGACGGCCGTGCCATGACTTCACCTCACTCTCTGTTTCAGTCCTGGAACCGGAGGGTGGAAACGATCGCCTCGAAGACCTCGAAGAACTCGGTCACCAGACTGATGTTGGGCGTGGTGCACGAAATCACCAGGAAGTCCCGGCTGTTCGGCACGGCCGCGATGGTGTGCATCATGGCGGTGCGTACGGTGCCCTTCCCGAAGTAGTCCACGTCCTCGATCGCCGTGATCCGCCCGGCCGGCCCCACCTCGGGCAGATCGATCATGTCCACGCTGTTGGCGGGAGTGCCGCGGCCGAGCGGGTTCCCGGAGTTCTTCATCGCCACCGGCATGAGCAGTTCGGCCAGGTCCGCCGAGCCGTCCTCCGGGGCGCGCACCCGAAGCACCACCGTGGCCGCCATCAGCGTGGATCCGTCCTCGATGAACCGGAACATGCCCGCGGCCTGGAGCGCGCCCTGCCCGTACGCCTCGCGGGCAATCTTGCGGGTCGTACGGACCATGGCGTCCACGTCGTCCTTGGAGACGTAGTCCAGGCCACGGGTCTGTTCCTCGATGCGGCGGCGGATCGCGTTGTCCCTGCCGCGGGGGTCGAGGTCGAGGTGCCACCAGGAGTTGGGGAAGGACAGGCTGAACTGTGCTGGAGCTCCGGGGGGTTTGTCCGTCACGGGTTGTGTCATGGAGCCGCTCCTGTCAGTTGTTCTCTTCGAGCTGCTGCCCGATCTCGTCGTCCGTCTGCTGGAAGCTGTCGATGATCCCCTGGGCGGCCTTGGCGAACGTGTCGACGTTCTCCTGCACCCGTTCGTGCCCTCCGGTCCACGCACTGTCGAACGCCTGCACCGCGTCGATCAGCGAGGGATCGCCGACGTCGCTCTCGGAGCCCACCTTCGCCAGACTGGCCGTGCCGGAGATCCGGTCCTTGATGTCCTGGAGCATCCTCAGGGTGTCTTTGAGGTCCTCCATGGGAATGCTGATGCTCGCCATCCCCGCCTGCCCTTCTCGTCGTCGGTACAACGGCGCGCGGCCGGGTCACGGGCCGCAGCAGCAGCCCGTGACCCGGCCGTCGGCACAGGGATCAGCCGATCGCGCCGGCCGTCTGGTCGTCGGTGTCGACGAACGCGGCCGCGACCTTGTCGAGGAAGTCGCCGACGCCCTGGAGTCCCTCGATGGCGTCGCCGGTGCCCTTCTTGTACTCCTCCCAGAAGGGCTTGAACTTCGTCTCCGAACCGGGAGTGGCGTAGGCCGCCGCGACGACCTCCTCCATCTTGCTGTTCGCCTCCTGCAGGCTCTGCTGCATCATCTCCTTCTGATTGCGCAGCCAGGCCGCCGCGGCCTCGATCTCCTCGGGCTCGATATTGATCCTGCCGGCCATGCCGTCTCCTCCGTGGGCTCGGGAGCGCGGTGGCTGGCGTGCCACCGGCACCGGCTCTACGGGGCATCCGGCGAAACGGTTCACGATGTGTGGTGCGTTGGCTTCAGACCCGGTGGACCTGTGGTCCCATGGCCGCGTACCGCTGGGCTTCCGAGGCGGGCAGCGAGGCATCGGTGACGATCGCCTCAAAGTCCCGCACCTCGGCGAAGCGGTGGAAGCTCACCGCGCCGAACTTCGTGTGGATTCCCGAGAAGACCCGCCGCCGGGCCGAGCGGATGGCCTGGGCCTTGACGTGGCCGACCGCGGTGTCGGGAGTGGTGAGCCCGTGCTCCCGGGAGATGCCGTTGGCCCCCACGTAGGCGAGGTCGATCACCATCTCGGCGAGCATCCTGATCGCCCACTGGTCCACAGTGGCCAGCGTGCTGCCCCGCACGCGGCCGCCCAGGAGCAGCGTGTGGAGATACGGCCGTCCGGCCAGCGCGCCCGCGGTGGCCAGGGAGGCGGTGACCACCGTCATCGGCCGGTCGCGGGGGAGTGCCTCCGCGATCAGCTGGGGGGTGAAGCCCTCGTCGATGAAGACGGTCTCGGCTTCCCCCAGCAGGCCGGCCGAAGTCGCTGCGATCCGGGTCTTCTGCGGCAGATAGCGCGTGGAGCGCTCGGCCAGCGTGGTCTCGAACCCGGCGCTCTCCACGGGATAGGCCCCGCCATGGGTGCGGCGTATGAGGCCGTGCTCCTCGAGCGTCCGTAAGTCACGCCGTACGGTTTCCAGCGAGACGTTCAACTCCACGGCGAGCGAGGAGACTTCGGCGGAGCCACTGGTACGGGTCATCGCGAGGATCGAGCGGCGGCGTTCATCGGCGTCCACGGGGGCGGCCTCCTCAGCAGCGGACGTACGGGTCCCGGTTGCGTCCGGTCGGGATTCTCCCTGGTGTCCACCTGCGTGAACAGTCCAGCGGGAGGCTGGTGGTGCCGATTCCCCTTACGTCCGGAGTGGGTTGTCCGCCCTGCTCGGGGCAGCATCGGTGAGCGGTAACGTCTCGGTTGCGACCGTCATTCTGTCCGGCCGGGGTCCGGGTTCCCAGTGGATGATCCCACCAGTCCCACGGAGGGGGATCTGCTGTCTCTCCGAGTCGAAGGCCGGCAGATCCGAGGTGATGCGTCGATGCGCGAAGCGTTCGTGAACAGCTTGTGGCGCAAGCCGGTCGGCTCGTCCTGGGGCGTGGAGGGGGCCGGTAGCTTGCCGGATGAAGCCGCCGGGCTGCCGCTGGGGCGTCTGGGTGCAGGCGGGGAGGCCGTGCGCATGTCCGGGTCGGACGACAAGCCGAGCGTGCTGTTCGTGTGCGCGCACAATGCGGGGCGATCCCAGATCGCCGCGGCGTTTTTCGAGCAGCTGGCGGGTGAGGACGTGAACGTGCGGTCGGCGGGTCCCGCGCCGGGTGAGCGGGTCAACCCGCTGGTGGTGCAGGCGATGGCGGAAGTCGGGATCGACCTTTCCCAGCGCGCCCCGCTGCAGCTGACGGACGCCACGGTGCGCGGCAGTGCCGTGGTGGTAACCACCAGCGGGCCGGATGCGGTGTCGGTGGCCGCAGGGCAGCGGCACGAGGACTGGCCCGTGGAGGACGTCGAGGGCAAGGACTTGGACACGGTGCGGGCCATCCGGGACGACATCCGGGCCCGCGTCGAGGCCCTGGCGGCGGACCTGCGGCCCCTCTCGAAGCCCACCGGGGAGTGAGCCCCTGCACCAGCACGACCAAGTCGGCCGGCGCACCCGTGGAGGCCGTGCTGCAGCGGAGTCTGGGCGTGGGTGATGCGGTGGTGATCGGCCTCGGGTCGATGATCGGCGCGGGCATCTTCGCCGCGCTCGCTCCCGCGGCTGCCGCTGCGGGCTCGGGCCTGCTCTTTCCCTGCGGTCGCGGGTGTCGTGGCGTACTGCAACGCCATCTCCTCCGCCCGGCTGGCCGCCCGCTAACCGCCTCCGGTTCGCCGGGTACGCCCGGATCGCCACCCTGGGCGAGGAGGTCCGCGACCCGCAGCCACGATCCCCCGAGCCATCCCGATTGCCCTCGGCATCCCCCTGGTCGTCTGCGCGCTCGTCGCCGTGGCCGTCCTGACCGTACTGGGCCCTGAGCGGTTGGCAGATGCCGCAGCACCGTTGTCGGATGCCGTACGGGCGGCGGGCGCGGGCCGGCTGGCCCCGGTCGTGCGCGTCGGCGCCGCCGTCGCGGTGCTCGGATCCTTGCTGGCGCTGATCCTCTGGGGGGCCGTCGTCTTGGCCGCAGGTGCTGCCGCGTACGGGATCCGCCACGGGGTCACCGCCCCAGGCGTTTCCCGCAGGTGAGCGGCACGGTCATCGACTGGGCCGGGGTGCCGTAGAGTGGCGCTACCGACGCGGGGTGGAGCAGCTCGGTAGCTCGCTGGGCTCATAACCCAGAGGTCGCAGGTTCAAATCCTGTCCCCGCTACTGCTGGAAGAGGCCCGGATCCCATGGATCCGGGCCTCTTCTGTGTCCGTCGGACGACGGCCGAGTTGGCCTTTGGAGGCCACCCGCAAGCAGAAGTGGCCTGTGAGCTGGGGCGATGCCGGCTGGAGGGCCGGCGCGGAACGGGGGAGGTGCGTGGCGCGAGTCGGGCCGATCTCCATCGGACGGCGATGGTCATCGGGTTGGCAGCCAGGTGTCGAGGGCTGTTGTCAGCTCGTCGTACCCGGTGAAGAGGTGTCCGTTCATGCCGACGGCCTGGGCTGCGCGCACGTTCTCGCTGCGGTCGTCGACGAAGAGGAAGTCGGCGGGGGCGGCGTGGAGAGCTGCGATGCAGTGGTGGAACGCCGTCGCGTCCGGTTTGGCCGCGTGGATCTTTCCGGAAAAGGCGACATGGTCGAGGTGGTGCAGCCAGGGCTGGGCGGCGAGGAATGCGTCCGCGTGATCGGTGGGGATGTTGGACAGCAGGGCGACCTCGGCGACGTTCCGCAGGGACTGCACGTAGGCGACCATGCGGTCGTCGACGCGTGACCAGCTGTCGATGTCGGCGAGCCGCAGCTTCTCGATGACGTCGGGGTGGGCGGGGACCGAGAGTCGATGAAGGACGGCCGTCCAGTACTGGGACGCGTCGAGCTGTCCGGCGTCGTAGGGCTGGCGGCAGTCCCAGTAGGCGGCGATGAAGGCGTCCGTGGACGCGCTGATCAGTGTGGCCATCCCGTCCATGGCTCCGGGGCGCTGGTGGCGTGCGATGACGCCGAAGAGGTCGAACAGCACGATGGGGCGGTCTGTGGGCATGGCGAGGGTTCCTTGTGCCGGTGCCGGCGGGTCGGTGGCGGTCTCTTCGTCCCCCGTCCTGGGGGCCGGGCGGATGGGATACCTGTGCGCCAAGGGGTCAAGGTGCCTGGTACCAGGGGCGGGTGGTGCCGGTGGCTTGGCTGCTCCGAGCGGAGCACACGCACGGGCAGGAGCCGGTGTCGGTCTCGCTCTGGAGGAGATCGCGCGGGGCCAGAGCCAGGCTGGTGGCAAAGAATGCCGAGGACATGACCTGGGCGGTGGTCTGGATGCGCCGCAGCAGTGGGGTGCGGGGTGACGTACTCATTCCGGAGCTCCTGAAGAGGGTGTGAGCGGATGGGGGGCCGGCGGTGGTCGGGAGTTGTGCGGCCTCACTTCGGCGTGTGCGGTCGGATGCGGTGCGCAGTACCCCGGCGGCCACGGCGGTGGTCACGCACAGCAGGGTCAGCAGGATGAAGGCGTGGTTGAGGGCGACGAGGTGGGCCAGCCAGCCGATGGCGGCGGGGCCGACGAGCATGCCGACGTACCCGAGCCCGGCGACCCGTGAAACATTGGCGCCGGCGGCGGCGGGGTCGGCGTGCCCGGCCGCGCTGAACAGCTGCGGGACGGAGCCCGACAGGCCCAGGCCGAACAGTGCCCAGCCGGCGAACGCGGTCCACATCCACGGGACGAGGGCCACGAGCGTGATGCCGACGGCGGCCGTGGCGGCGCCGTAGCGCAGGATCGCCACGGAGCCGAACCGGGAGACGAAGCGGTCGGCGAGCAGTCGGCCCACCGTCATTGCCGCCGCGAACGTGCCGTACGCGAAGGCGGCCGTGCTGGTGGACGCGCCGAGGACGTCCTTCAGGTGCAGGGCGCTCCAGTCGTTGGCGGCGCCCTCGCACAGCATGACCATCAGCGCCAGGACGGCGAGGAGCCGAACCCGCCCTGCGGCGCTGCGGCGCGTGCCGGCCGGTGACGCCTCGGTCTCCTCCGCTGACCCGGCGTCGGCAGCGGCGGGGCCAGTCGGCAGCAGGGCGCGTGCCGAAGCGAGGGCGATCACGATGCCCGCGGCTCCGAGGGCGGCCATACCCGCGGCCGGGTTCACGCCGGCGCTCGCGGCACCCGCTCCGACGAGCGCGGCCAGGACGCCGCCGACCGAGAACGTGGCGTGGAATCCGGACATGACGGGCCGGCCGTACGCCTTCTCCACGTGCACGGCATGGGCGTTCATGCCCACGTCCAGGCAGCCGTTGCAGAAGCCGAAGACCAGCAGGGCGCCCGCCAGCGTCCACGGGTCCCGGGCAAGACCGGGCAGCACCAGCGCCGCGCCGCACAGCACGCCGCCGGCGGGGATCACGACGCGTGCGCCGAGCCGGTCGGTCAGAGGGCCGGCCACCCGCATCCCGCTGAAGGCCCCGAGCCCGAGCAGCACCAGCAGGCCGCCCAGGGCCGCGTGGCTGATGCCCACGCGCTCCTCGATGGCGGGAATGTGCACCACCCAGGCGCCCATCAGGGTGCCGCACAGGACGAAGTAGACATAGGTCGCCACGCGGGCGGCTCGGAGTGAACGTTCCATGCCACCCACCATAACGAACACTATTGATGTGCGAAACAGCCGTAATGAACATCTTGAATGTTCATTGTCTGGTGGTGTTCAATCGCGGTATGAGCAACACAGACAGGCACGGGCTGATCGCCAAGGCGGTCAGGGACTCGGGTGGTGCCACGGTCCAAGAGCTCGCAGAGCTGACGGGGACCTCGGAGATGACCATCCGGCGCGACCTCGACGCCCTGGCGGCCCAGGGCGTCCTCGAACGCGTCCGCGGCGGAGCCCGCACTCTGCTGCTCAGGGGCGAGGAGCCGCCCTTCGCGCTGCGCGCACGCGAGGCGGTCGACGCCAAGCGGCGGATCGCAGCCGAGATCTCCGCGCTCATCGCGGACGGCGAAAGCGTCGTACTGGACAGCGGCACCACCTGCCTGGAGGTCGCCCGCCTCCTGCGCGAGCGGCCCGTCACCGTGATGCCCCTGTCCCTGCAGGCCATCCACCTGCTCGGCGAGACACCCGGCCGGGCCAAGCTGGTGCTGCCCGGTGGGGAACCCCGCGCCGCCGAGGGAGCCCTCACCGGCCCGCTCACCCTCGCTTCGCTGGCAGCCCTGCGCTTCGACACGGCCGTCATCGGCTGCTGCGGGCTGAGCGCCGCCGACGGCCTGACCGCCTACGACCTCGACGACGCCGCGGTGAAGAAGGCGAGCATCGCCGTAGCCCGCCGCACCCTCGTCGCCACGGACGGCGGCAAGCTCGGCCGCACCGCCTACGCCTACGTCGGCCCCTCCACGCTGCTGCACACCCTCGTCACCGACACCACCGCACCCGGCGACGAGGTGGCCGCCCTAGAGGGCGCGGGCACCATCGTCAAAACCGCCTGAAACACTCCACTGCGCGGACGCACCGCACCGGCACGCGACGCTCAGCGCCAGGGACGGAAACGAGTCGGCCGCCGGGTTCTGTCCGCACGGCTCCAGGCCGGCGCCTCGAGTAGCGGTTTAGCATGAAAGGCGAGGTTTCATCTCCAGGCCCGGGCCGCAGTGGCAGGGAGGCCGGTATGGCGTTCGGCACGGCTGGTTTCGAGCAGGCGGACGGCGGCCGTTACATCCCGATCTCCGAGCACGGCCTGATCGGCGATCTGCGTACGGCCGCCCTGGTGGGGACGAACGGCACCATCGACTGGTACTGCTGCCCGCGCTTCGACGCGCCCAGCGTCTTCGGCTCGATCCTCGACGCCGACCGGGGCGGGTCCTTCGAGCTGGCCGCCGAGGTCCCGACCCGTACCAGGCAGTTCTACTTCCCCGACACGAACGTGCTGATCACGCGGTTCTTCGCCGCGGACGGGGTGGCGGAGATCCAGGACTTCATGCCCGTGGTCGACGACTCGCGCGAGGCGGCCCGGCACCGGCTCATCCGGCGGGTGCTCTGCGTCCGCGGGACCCTCCCGTTCAGGGCGCGGATCGCCCCACGCTTCGGCTACGGCGCCGAAACGCACACCACGCACCTCGAAGGCCACACGGCGGTGTTCCGTTCCCCGTCACTGGCACTCGCGCTGACCGCCACGGCGCCCCTGGAAATCGACGGCCCGGACGTGTGGTCGCACTTCAAGCTCCTCGAGGGCGAGTCCCACGTGTTCGCCCTCGACCAGATCGGCGACGACGTCCCGCCTCGGTCGTGTCCGCGCGCCGAGGCCCAGGAGCAGGCCGACGCGACCGTCCGGTTCTGGCGCCACTGGCTTGCCGGTTCCCGTTACCACGGGCGGTGGCGGGAGATGGTGAACCGCTCCGCGCTGGTGCTGAAGCTGCTCACCTACGCGCCGACCGGGGCGATCGTCGCCGCACCGACCACCAGCCTGCCCGAGCAGATCGGCGGCGAGCGCAACTGGGACTACCGCTACGTCTGGGTCCGCGACG
Organism: Streptomyces sp. NPDC059957; assembly: GCF_042730015.1. NCBI lineage: Bacteria > Bacillati > Actinomycetota > Actinomycetes > Kitasatosporales > Streptomycetaceae > Streptomyces > Streptomyces sp. NPDC059957. The sequence goes on from NZ_JBHWMB010000003.1 coordinate 140,189, forward strand.
CCGCCTTCTGCGTCTACGCGATGCTGCGCCTGGGGTTCACCTCGGAGGCCGAGGCGTTCATGGGGTTCATCTCCGAGCGGGGCATCCTGCGGGGCAAGGGGGAGAGCGGTCCGCTGCAGATCATGTACGGCATCGACGGGCGCACCGAATTGCCCGAATACGAGCTTCCGCACCTGGAGGGATACCTCGGCTCCGCACCGGTCCGGGTGGGCAACGCCGCCACCGGCCAGCTCCAACTGGACATCTACGGTGCGCTGATCGACTCGATCTACCTCTACGACAAGTGGGGGCAGCCGATCAGCAGCGACCGCTGGGACGAGGTCGGTGCCGTGGTGGACTGGCTGTGCGAGCACTGGGACCAGCCCGACGAGGGCGTGTGGGAGACCAGGGCCGGCCGGCGGAACTTCGTGTACTCGCGGCTGATGTGCTGGGTGGCGCTGGAGCGTGCGATGCGCATCGCGAACCACCGCGGCCTGCCGGCCGACCTGCGCCGCTGGCGGGAGTCCCGGGACGCGATCTACCGGCAGATCATGCGGCGCGGCTGGTCGGCCGAGCGGGGGGCCTTCGTCCAGGGGCTGGACGACCACGTGCTGGACGCCTCGCTGCTGATGATGCCGATGGCCAAGTTCATCTCGCCCACCGACCCCAAATGGCTCTCCACCCTGGACGCGCTCACCACGGACCTGGTCTCCGACTCGCTCGTGTACCGGTACGACCCGACCGCCAGCCCGGACGGCCTGCACGGCCCCGAGGGCACCTTCTCGATCTGCTCCTTCTGGTACGTGGAGGCCCTGGCCCGCGCAGGCCGGCTGGAGGAGGCAAGACTCGCCTTCGAGAAGATGCTCACCTACGCCAACCACCTCGGCCTGTACGCAGAGGAGATCGGCCCGACCGGAGAACAACTGGGCAACTTCCCCCAGGCCTTCACCCACCTCTCGCTGATCAGCGCCGCCTTCAACCTCGACCGTGCACTGGGCTGACGCGGCATCACCGCCGGGATGGAGGCACGCTCTGGCCGAAGAAGGGGTCGTCCACCACGTGGGCCCAGCCGCCGTCCGGCTGCCGCCGGAGGATCCCCGTGGTGGTGGAGACGACCGGCTCGGGGCCTGGTGTCCATCTGCTCGGGCGTGATCGCCCTTGCCGGCGCCGGCCTTCTCGACGGCCGACGGGCCACCACGCACTGGCAGTACGCGGCAACACTGGCGAAGCAGTACCCGCAGGTGAGGGTGCAGCCGGACGTCTGGTGAACCAGAGAGCACATCTGCTGGTCGCTGCACCACACCGCACGGGCGGTCAGGCCCAGTTCATAGATCTGTCGGTGCCCCCCGACCCGGATGGCGGACCGGCGCCGGTGTACGAGTGGGCCCTGCGCAACCGGCACCAGCCGCTCACCGTAGACCAGTTGGCGAGCCAGTCCGGGGCCCACTGAGCAAGGTTTGATTCCGGCCGATCACTGTCGTAGCCCAGCCACCTGCAACCAGGTTCAGGATCCGGGTTCCGCGACGTCGCCCGCGTCGGATGCGACGTCGCAGGGAGCAGCGGCCAAGTCCATCTCCCGGACGTCGCAGGCGATCCGGCTGAGCAAGGTCCGGAACGCTTGGCGCTCGTCCTCGTCGAGCGCCTCGAGGAGCCGGTCTTCGGCTTCCCGTACCTGCCGCTGCAGGTCCTGGAGAGTGCTGACACCTCGCGCGGTGGCGACGATCTTGCGCTGGCGTCGATCGGCAGGGGTGCGTCGGCGCTTGACCAGGCCGGCCGCGACGAGGTCGTCGATCAGGTAGGTCATCACCGTGCGGTCGATCCCCAGGTATCGGGCCAGGGCGAGCTGATTCTGCTGGTCACCTCGGACGACGACGGCGAGCGTCTGGTAGCCGCGGGCACCCTGCGGGACATCATCGAGGACCGACGCGACGACGGTCCGGTACGCGCGCATCAGGACGAGGAGGGAGAGACCGAAGTCCCCCGCCACGTCGACACCGCCGGCGACCGGCGTGAACGGCGTCTCGGCGCTCATAACAGGAATGATACGCGCCCACCCGTTGTTGGACAGATCATCTGTACGGCATGCGATCTATCAGACAACGCACTTCCCTTCGAGAAGCGCCGCAGATGAGAAGGCAACAGCCATGCTCAAGATCGGGATCATCCTCGGCAGCACCCGCCCCAACCGCAACGGCGAACAGGTCGCGAAGTGGGTGCTCGACACCGCCTCGAGCCGCGACGACGCCACGTTCGAGCTCATCGACCTCCGCGACCACCCCCTGCCGCACCTCGACGAGCCGCTCCCGCCGTCGCTCGGCCGGTACCAGAACGAGCACACCAGGCAATGGGCCGCCAAGATCGCCTCGTACGACGGGTTCGTCATCGTGACACCCGAGTACAACCACGGCATCCCCGGCGTACTCAAGAACGCCATCGACTTCCTCTACGCCGAGTGGAACAACAAAGCGGTCGGCTTCGTGTCCTACGGCGGGGTGGGCGGCGTCCGGGCCGTCGAGCACCTACGCGCCGTTGCCGCCGAGCTCCAGATGGCCGACGTGCGCCAGCAGGTCGCACTCTCGATGATCACCGAATTCGAGAACTTCAGCGTCTTCAAGCCCGGCGACTACAACCTGACCGCCCTGGACGCGATGCTCGACCAGGTCATCGCCTGGAGCGCCGCGCTCGTACCGCTGCGCACGGCCCCGGCCGTCGCCGCCTGAGCCGCCTGCAGAGCCCTGTCCCTCCAGCTCATCCTCCCAGCGCACAACCCGGATCGTGAACGACAGGAGATCGATATGAGCGAAGCGCTCGACCGAAACGCGAAGATCATCACTGAATTCCGAGCGAACGAGGGCAGGGTCGGCGGAGTCTTCGAGGGGGCTCCGCTGGTCCTCGTCCATCACCGCGGCCGCAAGAGCGGGCAGGAGCATGTCAGCCCGATGATGTACCTCCCGCACGACACCGCACCGGACATCGTCTACGTCTTCGCGAGCAAGGGCGGAGCACCCACCAACCCGGATTGGTACCGCAACTTGACTGCCGCCGGTGAGGGCAGCATCGAACGCGGCACTGCGAGCTACGAGGTGATCGTCCGCGAACTGACCGGTGCCGAACGCGACCGCGTCTACGCCGAGCAAGCGCGGCGTTACCCCGGCTTTGCCGAGTACGCACGCAAGACGGCCGGTATCCGAACCATTCCCGTGCTCGAACTCCGGCGGGCGTAGCGCACACCCGACGTGTTCCGGTCGACGTTCCCGTCCGGGTAGGGCAGCGACCTCGCCGGGGTCATCGAGGAGGTCGGCGTCGGGGTCGTCGGATTCCCGCCCGGCGACGCGGTGATCGGATTCAACCAGAAGCGGGTCTCTCAGGCCGAGCTGGTCCTGGTCGAGGCCGGTGACCTCAGGCGCAAGCCAGAGAAGGTCTCATGGGAGGTGGCCCGCAGCCTGTACGTCGTCGGAGTCACCGCATGGGGGGCGGTACACGCCGTCCAGCCCAAGGCCGGCGAGACCGTCGTCATCTTCGGAGCCGCCGGGGGAGTCGGCTCGCTCGCGGTCCAGCTCGCGCGCCGGACCGGGGCCACGGTCATCGGCCTGGCGGGCGAGGGCAACCATGAGTGGCTGAAGAGCCACGACGTGATCCCGGTCGCGTACGGCGAGGGCGTCGCGGACCGCGTCAGGGTCGCGGCGCGCGGTGGCGTGGACGCTTTCATCGACACCTTCGGCGACGGGTACGTCGATCTGGCCCTGGCCCTCGGTGTAGCGACCGATCGGATCGACCCCATCGCCGATTTCGCGGCCGCCGAGAAGCACGGGGTGAAGACTGACGGTGGGCTCGCGGCCGGACCGGGTGCCAAGGTGCTCGCCGAGCTTGCCGGTCTGATCGCCGATGGGCTCCTCGAGGTGCCGATCGCGAAGGTCTACCCACTGGCGCAAGTCCGCGAGGCTTACACCGAGCTCGAACGCCGCCACACCCACGGCAAGATCGTCCTCAGGCCCTCGTTGTGACCATGACGTCGCGCTCTGCGCGGCGTCGCTGGCTCGGATTGCGATGATGACGCCCTGTCCGGTGTCTGACGCGTGATTCGGAGCGATCGAGCGGAACAACCTCCGATCCCACTGCTACAGTGCGTAGCTGATCACTCGCTGTGAGTGTTCGTTCGTGTGGTCGAGTGCGTCGTCTCGTGCCCTGCTCGAGGTGCGCGGTCGGCGTCGCGGACCTTGAGGTCCCGGTCATCGGAAGGCGTGGGTCATGCCAGGTGAGTTCGGCGGCGCGGCCGCCGTGGGCCGACGGCGGTTCCTGGTGATGTCAACGGCAGCTGTGGGGCTGCCCCTGCCGATTTCCGGGTATGCGTCGGGCCGTCCCCCAGGCCTGGTTCCGGCGGGCGCCGGCACGACGTCGGCGGTCGGGCTGACCGTCAACGGGGAGCGGCGGTCCGCGGTGGTGGACAACAGGACGTCGCTCCTCGACCTCCTGCGGGAGCACCTGGGGCTGCCCGGCACGAAGAAGGGCTGTGACCAGGGAGCCTGCGGGGCGTGCACGGTCCTGGTGGAGGACCGCAGGGTGAACTCCTGCCTCACCTTCGCCGTCATGCACGAAGGCGCCCGCGTCACCACGATCGAGGGACTCGCGCGCGGCGCCGGCCTGCATCCCCTCCAGCAGGCGTTCATCGACCACGACGGTCTGCAGTGCGGGTACTGCACGCCGGGCCAGATCGTCTCGGGGGTGGCCTGCATCGCGGAAGGGCACGCCCGCTCCCGGGAAGAGATCCGCGAGTGGATGAGCGGCAACCTCTGCCGCTGCGGCGCCTACACGAACATCGTCACGGCCATCGAGCAGACCGCGAAGGGCGTGTGAATCCGGCGTGTACCCCTTCGTCTTCACCAAACCAGCGACCGAGAGTGCCGCACTGGCCGCCGGGGCCGACGGCGGCCGCTACATCGCGGGCGGCACCACACTGGTCGACCTGATGCGCGAGACCGTCGAACGCCCTTCCCACGTGGTCGACATCAACGCTCTCCCGTACCGGGACATCGTCGTGACCTCCGAAGGCCTGCGGGTGGGTGCCCTGGTCCGGATGAGCGAACTCGCCGCGCACCGGGGCGTCAGGTCCCAGTACCCCGTCATCGCGCAGTCACTGGAACTGGGCGCCTCTGCACAGCTGCGCAACATGGCCTCCATCGGCGGGAACCTCATGCAGCGCCCCCGGTGCCCCTACTTCCGGGACGTGCACTCGGCGTGCAACAGGCGGTCCCCCGGCACGGGGTGCGACGCCGTCGACGGCGACAACCGGATGCAAGCGGTCCTGGGCGGCAGCGCGCACTGCGTGGCCACGCACCCATCGGACCTCGCCGTGGCGCTGGTGGCCCTGGACGCCGTCGTCCATGTGCGAAGCACAGAGGGCGCCCGCGCGGTCCCTATCGTGGAATTCTTCCTACGGCCGGGGAACACCCCGCACCGTGAACAGGATATGCGGCCGGGCGAGCTCATCACCGCCGTACACGTCCCCGCCGGCCCCCATGCCCGGCGCTCGGGATACCTCAAGGTCAGGGACCGTCAGTCCTACGAATTCGCCCTCGCTTCGGCGGCGGTCGCACTCGACATCAGGGGCGGAGTGATCCTGGGCGCCCGTGTGGCCGTCGGTGGCGTCGCCACTGTGCCGTGGCGGCTGCCGGGGGTGGAGCAGGCCCTGGTGGGCCGGCGTCCCGGCCGCGCGACGTGGACGGAGGCAGCCTCCCGTGCCGCCGACGGCGCGAGTGCGCTGTCTGGCAACGCGTTCAAGATCGAGCTCCTGGAGCGGACCGTGCGACGGCAGTTGACGACGATCGGAGGCCGGTGATGGCCGACGAGGTCGTGGGGCGGGCGCTGTCACGCGTCGACGCGCGGCTCAAGGTGACGGGTGCTGCCACGTACGCAGCCGAGCACCGCATGGAAGGTTTGCTGTACGGCGCCATCGTCAACGCCACAGCGGCCCGCGGCAGGGTCTCCGCCATCGCCACGGACGCGGCCCGCGCCCATTCCGGCGTCCTGGACGTCCTCACTGACTTCAGCTCCTTGCGGCTCGCCCACCCGGTGACAGAGCTCGCGTTCTACGGCCAGCCGATCGCCGTCGTGGTGGCCACGACGGCGGAGGCCGCGGCCCACGGCGCGTCCCTCGTGGAGGCCGTCTACGACCGGAGGCCGACCCTCACCGACTTCGAGGACTCCGGCGCGGCGTCGGTCACGGCGCCGTCGAACCCGGACTACAGCCGCGGCGACCCAGACGGTGCCTTCGGATCGGCACACGCCACGGTGGACCTCGAGTTCACCATCAGCAGGGAGAATCACAACCCGATCGAGCTGCCCTCGACCATCGCCCGCTGGGAAGCCGGCAAGCTCACGCTCTGGGACAAGTCCCAGTGGGTCCAGGGCGCGGCCCGCACCGTGGCCGCCGCGCTCGGCGTCCCCGAGCAGGACGTCCGGGTGCACTGCGAGTACGTCGGCGGCGGATTCGGCAGCGCGATCCGCGCCTACGACCACGTCATCCTGGCCGCGTTTGCTGCGCGCCAGGCGGGACGGCCCGTCAAGGTCGTGCTGTCGAGGCGCCAGTTCTACTACGGCACCGGCTACCGGCCCGCCAGCCGACAGCGCCTCGCGCTCGGGGCCGCCACGACGGGACGCATCGACAGTCTCATCTACGAGGTCCGCACGGAGACTTCGCGCTACGAGCAGTACGAGGAGGGTCTCACCGACCTGCCGAAGTTCCTCTACGGCGTCCCTCACACAAGGACCCGGTACCAACTCACCGCCATCGACACCCAGTCCCCGGCGTCCATGCGCGGCCCGGGCGTCGTCAGCAGCGCCTTCGCCCTCGAAACCGCCATGGACCAACTGGCGCACGACCTGGGAATCGATCCCATCGAGCTGAGGCTCCGCAACGAACCCACCCGCGACGAGGCGACACGCCTGCCCTTCTCCACTCGCAAGCTACGCGAGTGCTACGACCTCGGAGCCCGCCGTTTCGGGTGGTCGCGGCGCGGATCCGCCCCTGGCGGCCGCACGGAAGGCGATCTGCTGATCGGCGTGGGCATGGCCACAGCTTCATACCACAACAACCGCCGCGTGGTCGGCTCGCGCGCCCGGGTCGACGCCGACGGGACAGCGACGGTCGATACGGCGACCAGCGACATGGGACCGGGTACGACGACCTCGGTCATGCAGGTCGCCGCGGACGCGCTCGGCCTGCCCGCGCGGCAGGTCACCTTCCGGCTGGGGGACTCGGCCTACCCCCTCGCGCCGCCGCACGCCGGCGCCACCACCATGGCGAGCGTGGGGTCCGCCGCCCACACCTCGTGCACGGCCCTGCGGAACAAGTTCATCGGCATGGCCGTAGCGGACCCTGCCTCGCCCCTGTACCGGGCCGACCCCGCCAAGGTGGCGGTCCGTGACGGCCGGCTCGGCTCCGGGGAGAGCGGCGCCGCGGACAGCTACCGCGAGATCCTGCGCCGAACCGGCCTGTCCGGTCTGGAGGCAACCGCCACGTGGAGTCCCGGCGACGCCGACCAGAGGATCTCCACCTACGGCTACGGGGCTGTCTTCGCCGAGGTGTCGGTCGATCCGCTCCTCGGGCTGGTCCGGATCCGCCGGATGTTCGCGGCGTACGACGTGGGCCGTGTGGTCAGCCCCAAGCTGGCCCACAGCCAGGCCATCGGGGGCATGGTGGGCGGGATCGGGATGGCCCTGCTGGAAGGCACGCTCACGGACCACCGCGACGGCCGGATCGTCAACGCGAGCCTGGCCGACTACCTGGTCCCGGTCAACGCCGACGTCCCCGAACTGGACGCCGCGTTCATCGACACCGAGGACCCCCTGGCGGACCCCATCGGGGTCAAGGGACTGGGAGAGATCACCATCGTGGGAGTCCCGGCCGCCATCGGGAACGCGGTGTTCAACGCCACCGGCAAACGCCTGACGGACCTGCCCATCAGGCTGCAGGCGCTGCTCTGAGCGGCGGCCGGAGGCCTGCCGGCGGCGCTTGCCCGGCAGCGGCTGGCCCATCAATGCCCCGGATCTGGTCCGTAAGCCGGGAGAATCTCGGGCCGGTGTGCGGCGTCTGCTTGGTCTGGTCAGCCGCTGAGTCGGCCGGTGGTGGCCGCGACGGGGATCGGGATCTCGAAGTGGACCGTCCCGTAGCCGCCGTGCTCGCCGGTCGTGCGGGCGTCGCAGACTTCGTCGGCCATGCTGCGCCAGAAGGCTTCCGCGCCCGGGATGTCGACGTTCGTGTGCAGGTAGATCGTGTCGTAGCCGGGGACGCCGGCGGCGAACTCGCAGGCTGTCCTGACCATGGCGCGCGCCAGTCCGTGCCTGCGGTGGTCCGGCCGTACGTACACCCGCAGGAGCTGCGCCGTGCGCCCGGAGGGGTAGCGCTCGGTGAGCCAGCGGGGGTGCGGGGGGTGTGCAGGGCCCCGGGAGTTCAGGGCGGTAGTGCCGACCACTTCTTCGCCCAGGACGGCCACGACGAGGGTGTGGCGCGGGTGCGTGAGATAGGTGCTGTCGATGTCGACGACGTCGTCGTGCCATTGGGGCACGTACCCGTAGTCGAACTCCCGGTAGAACGTGTCGAGCATGACGCTCCGTGCGCCGGGCGCGTCCCCCGGCCTGGCGTGCCGAACCACGTACGGCCCGATCTCTTGCCCCTGTGTCAGGTCCCTCATGGCTCGGTAGTTCCCTTCCGGCGCTCCGGTCTCGTGAGCGGCAGGCTACCGGAAATCCGCTCTATTGGAAATGAAAACGATTTCAGGTAGCTTCCTCCTCGTTCGATGCGGACGCCTCCCGTCAGGCAGCCCGCTTCGCAGGTATGCCCCACGGTCGTGGCGGCATTTTGAGAGGAAGTCCATTGGCGCATCTGCTGGTTGTCGAGAGCTGGGTGGGGTCGATGAGCAGGCTGCTGCCCAGGGCGATCGGGGAAGGCGGGCACGAGTTCACCTTCGTCACGCGGGACCTGCACCACTACCTGCGGGGCGCTGCGTCCGGCGGCCCGCACCCGTTGCTGGCCGCGCGCAACATCATCACCGCGGACACCAATGACATGGATGGGCTGCTGCCCCACCTGGAGCGCCTGCACGCGGTGCTCGCCTTCGACGGGGTGGTCTCCTCCTGCGATTACTACCTGCCAGCCGTGGCCCGGATCGCCGAGCGGCTGGGGCTGCCCGGCCCGGCTGTCGAAGCCGTCGAGGGTGCCTGTCGCAAGGATCTGACCCGCCGGGTACTGGCCGAGGCCGGGGTGCCGGGCCCCCGCTTCGTGCTCTGTGCCGATGCGGCGCAGGCCGCGGCCGCCGCCCGGGAGATCGGCTATCCCCTCGTGGTCAAGCCCGTCGACCTGTGCGGCGGGATGCTGGTCCGCGAGGTCCGCGACGAGCGGGAACTGGAACTCGCGTGCCGGGCGCTGGCCGAGTTCCCAGTCAACGCTCGCGGGCAGGACCGTACGCCCTCCGCCCTGCTCGAAGAGCTGCTCAACGGCCCCGAGGTAAGCGTCGAGACCGTCTCCTTCGGTGGTGTCACGGGCGTGGTCGGTGTCACGGACAAGAGCGTCGGAGGTGCGCCCGCTTTCATCGAGACCGGTCATATGTTCCCGGCGGGCATCGCACCTGAGTCGGAGCGGGAAGCGGTCGACACGGCTGTGGCCGCGGTGAAAGCCCTCGGTCTGGATCACGTGGTCTGCCACACCGAGATCAAACTGACGCCCGAGGGGCCCAAGGTGGTCGAGGTCAACCCCCGGCCCGCCGGTAACCGGATCACCGAACTCGTCCGGCACGTGACGGGCATCGACCTTGCCGCAGCCTGCGTCGACGTCGCGCTCGGCCGCATGCCTGACCTCACGCCGCGCCCGACCGGCGTGCACAGCGCCGCCATCGCCTTCCTGCTCCCCGACACCACCGGCACCCTCGTCGGCATTGAGGGCGCCGACGAGGTCCGGGTGCAGCCCGGGGTGCTGGAGCTCACCCTCGCCGAGCCCGGCCGCGCCGTACGTGCCGCGACCAGCAACAACGAGTACCTGGGCCACATCATGACCGCCGACACCCAGGGCGGCGGGGCCCGCGAGGCTGCCGAGCGGCTGATCGCGTACCTGCACCCCACGTATGAAGAGGGTTCGGCTGAAGAGTGTTCGGCCGAGCCGTCGGCGGTGCCCGCATGACCGCGTCCACCCTGCACGAACCCGCCGTACGCACCGTCGATCAGCTCATCGAGGCGGTCCGCACCGGGAGTTACGGACCAGACCCCGCCCAGGAACGCATCGCGCTCGCCTTCACCACCGCCCAGGCGGTCCGGCACGCCGGCCGCAGCAGCGGATACCGCAACGAGGTGCTCAGCCTGCGCCTGGACGCAGCCGTCGGATCCTGCGCCGTGGAGCCAGGAGCGCTGCCGGCGGCGGCACTCGACGACTGCGTCGGAGCCTCGGTGGCCGAGCTCCTCGTCCACCCGATGCTTCCCGTCCGCATCGCCGCGCTCGACGCGTACCTGGGCCGGGTACGCCCCCACACTCCCGATCACGGCGCCCGCCCTTACACCCTGTCGGCCGGCAGTTCCCTGCAGCGGTCCAGAGCCCGCGCTCGCGCCGTGGTCGATTTGCTGCCCGCGACCGGGATCCGCCGGGTCCTCGTCATCGGCGTGGTCAACTCCCTACTGGAGCAGCTGCGCGAGCGCGGTGCCGGCTACGTGCCCTGCGACCTCAAGGGCGGCACCAGCGAGTGGGGCGAGCCCGTACGGGCCGACGCCCTCGCGGAGTTGGCACACTGCGACGCGATCCTCGCCTCCGGCATGACCCTCGGGAACGGCACCTTCCAGCCGCTGCTCGACCATGCCGCAGCCACCGGGAAGCCCCTGGTCATGTTCGCGCAGACCGGCAGCGCAGTTCTCCCGCGCTTCATGGGCGCCGGGGTCAGCGCCGTGTCCGCCGAGCCCTACCCCTTCTTCTGGCTCGACGGCGGCCCCGGAGTCATCCACCGCTACGGAGGCATCCGTTGACCGTCGCACCCCCGCTGTTCCGCCCGCCGGCCCGCAGCACGAATCCGGAGCTGCTGACGCTGGTCGGAGGCACCCCGCTCGCGCGGATCCGTACGGAACTGCCCATCGCGCACCCGGGCTTCTGGGCCAAGCTCGAATGCCTCGGCGCGGGTGGGATGAAGGCGCGGTCCGCCGTGTCCATGCTGCGCGGTGCCCGACAGCGCGGCGAACTCCGCCCGGGCGCCACCGTGGTCGAATCCACCTCCGGAACCCTGGGGATCGGTCTCGCCTTCGCCGGACAGGCCCTCGGCCATCCCGTCGTCCTCGTCGGCGACCGCGAACTCGAGCCGTCCATGCGGCAGTTGCTCCGTGCGTATGGGGCACAGCTGGAGCTGGTGGAGCGGCCCGCCCCCGAGGGTGGCTGGCAGGCCGCCAGGATCTCCCGGCTCCACGAGGTCCTGGCCCGGATCCCGGACGCCTACTGGCCCGACCAGTACAACAACCCCGACAACGCAGCCGGATATGTCTCCATGGCCGCCGAACTCTGCGGGCAGCTCGACCACTTGGACGTCCTGGTGTGCAGCGTCGGTACCGGCGGCCACAGCGCCGGGCTCATCGGCCCGCTGCGTCGCCGCTGGCCGCGCTTGCAGGTGATCGGCGTCGACTCCATCGGCTCCGCCATCTTCGGCCAGCCCGCACGCCCCCGCCTGATGCGCGGGCTCGGCAGCAGCATCCACCCGCGCAACGTTGCCCACCACGCCTTCGACGAGGTGCACTGGGTGGGCCCCGCCGAAGCCGTCGACGCCTGCCGCAGGCTCGCCCGTACCAGCTTCGTCAGCGGCGGCTGGAGCACCGGCGCCGTCGCCCTGGTCTCCGCCTGGGCCGCCCGGGTCGAGGCCGGAGCAGTCGTGGCGACCGTCTTCCCCGACGGCCCGCACCGCTACCTCGGCACCGTCTACGACGACGACTTCTGCCACGCCCACGGCCTCGACCGGGCCGAACTCGCCCTCCGCCCCCTGGAGATCGCACACCCGCACGCGACTGAGGCCGTCGGCTGGACCCGCTGCCGCACCATCCTCGACCCCCGCGCGGCCACTCGGCCGCACCTGCCCGCGCCGATGTGGGGAGGCGCCGCATGAGACTCACCTGGCACACCACCGAGCTGGAACTGGCCGAGCCGCTGCGCATCTCCCGCTCGGTGATGGCCCGCCGCGACGCGGTCTGGGTCGCGATCGAACACGGCGGCCTGACCGGCTGGGGAGAGGTGGTCAGCAGCGACTACCTAGGCCTGCCCACCGCTCGCATCGTCCGGCACCTCACCACGGTGCGCCCCACCATCGAACGCCTTCCCGACCCAGAGACCGCGTGGGACGCACACGTAGCCGACTTGCTGCCCGGATTGCCGGAGCTGCCGGCCGGTGTGCTCGCCGGGACGGAGGCGGCCCTGCTCGACCTGGTCGGCAAGCGGGCCGGCCGGCCCGCCCACCAGCTCCTGGGTACGCACACCGCACCGGCCGTGCAGACGGCCCGCACGATCGGCATCGTCCCGCCCGTACCTGCGGCCGCGCAGGCCGCCCGCCTCGCACTGAGCGGATTCACCGTCATCAAGATCAAGGCCGGATCCCCCGATCCGGAGGAGGACCTGGCCCGGGTGAGGGCGGTGCAGGTCGGAGCTCCAGGGGTGGGTCTGCTGCTCGACCCCAACGGTGCATGGACCGAACGCCAGGCGATCGACCTGCTGCCGCTCTTCGCCGAGCTCGGCGTCACCGCCGTGGAACAGCCCATCGCACCGGGCAGCCCCGACGCGCTCGCCCGCGTGGCCAAGGAGTCCCCGGTGCCCGTCATCGCCGACGAGGACGCGGTCTCGTACGAGGACGCCGTCGCCCTCGCCGGACTGGTGCACGGAGTCAACGTCAAGCTCGCCAAGTGCGGCGGGGTACGGGCCGCCCTGCGGATCCACGACGCACTGCGCGGCAGCGGAACCGACCTCATGCTCGGCTGCCTCACCGCCAGCTCGCTCGGCATCGCACCAGCCGTGCACATAGCCGACCGGGCCCGCTGGGTGGACCTCGACGGGCACCTGCTGCTCGCCGACGACCCCTGGACCGGTATCGGCGGCAGGGACGGCACCGTACGGACCGCCGACCGCGCAGGACTCGGCGTCCGGCGCACGCACATGGCGGTCGTCAGGTGAAGATCCTCAGACCGATGCGAGGCTTCCCCCTCGCCGTACGACTGCTCCTGGTCAACCAACTCGGCGTCAACACCGGCTTTTACCTGCTCATCCCGTACCTCGCCACCCACCTCTCCGACGACCTGGGGCTCTCGGCTGCCGTCGTCGGCGTCGTCCTCGGCCTGCGCAACCTCAGCCAGCAGGGCCTGTTCCTGATCGGCGGCTCGGCCGCCGACCGGCTCGGCGCCCGCGGCGTGATCATCGCGGGCTGCGCCCTGCGCACGGTGGGATTCGGCCTGTTCGCCCTCGGCGACAGCCTGCCGTTGCTGATCGCCGCGTCCATACTCAGTGGCCTGGCGGGGGCCCTGTTCAACCCCGCCGTGCGGACGTACGTCGCCCAGGAGGCCGGGGAGCGCAAGGCGGAGGCGTTCGCGCTGTTCAACGTGTTCGCCACGGCTGGGGCGCTGCTCGGCCCGCTGCTGGGGACCCTGCTGCTGCTCGTGGACTTCCGGGCCGCCGCTGTCACCGCGGCCGGCGTATTCGCCGTACTCACGCTCGCGCAGTTCCTGGTGCTGCCGGCACGTGAGGTACCGGCTCCCGACTCGGGTTTCCTCGCCGACTGGCGAGAGGCGGCGGGCAACCGCCGGTTCCTGCTCTTCTCCCTCGCCATGGTCGGGATGTACAGCCTGGAGAACCAGCTCTACCTACTGCTGCCCCGGGCGGCGACCGACGCCTCCGGCTGGGGCGGCTCGGTCGGCCTGCTGTTCCTCGCCGGGACCGTCGCCAACCTGCTGTTCCAGCTGCGCATCACCCGCGCCCTGAAGGCCCGGGGGAGCAGGGGCCGTTGGATCGCCACCGGCCTGGGCGTCATGGGCCTCGGATTCCTGCCCCCGATGCTCGTCGCGGGCGCCACCACCGCGCACCCCCTGCGTCTGCTGCCAGTGCTCATTGGGGCCCTGCTGCTGCACCTCGGCGTGATGATCGCCTCGCCCTTCGTGATGGAGCTGATACCGGCCTTCGGCCGCGACAGCCTGACCGGCACGTTCTACGGCCTCTTCTACGCGGTCTCCGGGGTCGCGGCCGCCGCCGGCAGCGCGGCCATCGGCTGGTCCATGGACACAGCGGGCCACACCGGCCTGACCTGGCTGCCCTACGGCTGCTGCCTCGCCCTGGGCCTGGCATCCGCAGCGGGCGTCGCACACCTCCAGCGCAGAGGCGTGCTGCCAGTAGGGCAGGCACACGATCCGACGGCCCCCGCTCTCCCCGACCGGCTCCGAAGTGAGACGCGATGACAGTGACGACAAGCAGCAACCTGCTCACCGACCACCCCGAGCTCTACGAGGAACGCTTCCCCGACCCCGAACGGCTCGCCGCCCGCTGGACCGAGGACGTGCTGACCCGCCACGGCGCCGGCCCCCGCGTCCTCGATGTCGGGTGCGGCACGGGCCGTGACGCCGCCTGGCTGCACCACCGGTCCGGGCGCGAGGTCACCGGCATCGACACCTCGCAGGCCATGCTGGCCCACGCGGGCACGCACCACCCCGGCCCCGCGTACCACCGGGCCGACATGCGCGACTTCGACCTCGGAGCGACCTTCGACGCGATCGTCTGCCTGGACAGCGCCCTGCTCTACTGCCACACCAACGAGGACCTCGCCGCCTTCCTCGCCCGCTGCCGCGCCCACCTCACCCCGGGCGGACTCCTCGTCGCGGAGATGCGCAACGGGGCCTTCTTCCTCGGCAACACCGAGCTCCTCGACGGCCCGCGCACGAACACTTTTGCCTGGCGCGGCACCACGTACACCTCCCACACCACCCTGTGGATCGATCACGGCGCGCAACTCCTGCGCCGCCGGAGAATCTGGACCGCCGAAGACGGCTGCCCGCAGGAAGAGCAGCGCTCCGCCTGGAGGCTCCTCTTCCCGCAGGAACTCCGGTACTTCCTCACCACCGCCGGGTTCGAGGTCCTCGCGCTGCACGACGGACCCGGCCCCCGCACCGAACCGCCGTGGAGCGAAGGCGAGGCGCCGCACGGGACCACGAGTTCCGACCGCCTCCACCTCATCGCCCGGCTCAAGCCCCACCCCAGCAACGGAGACACCACCCCATGAACGACGCCCGCTCCAGCCTCGCCCGCAGGGGCTTCCTCATCGCCACCGGCGCCACCGCCCTCGCCTTCACCGCCGCCTGTGGCACCGGATCCACCACCCCGGACGCCAAGAACGCCGCGGAGGGATCCCCCAAGCAGGGCGGCAAGCTGCGCGCCGCCTTCGCCGGTGGCGGAGCCAACGAGACCCTCGACCCGCACGCCGCCAACCTGTTCGTCGACGCCGCCCGCGCCAAGGCCCTGTTCGACAAGCTCGCCGACTTCGGCGCCGACCTCGCCGCGGTCCCCCGGCTCGCCGAGCGTTGGGAGCCCAACGACGCTCTCGACACCTGGACGATCACCCTGCGCAAGGCCGCCTTCCACGACGGCAAGCCCGTCACCGCCGAGGACGTTCTCTACAGCTACCGCCGGATCGCCGACCCCAAGGGCACCTTCCGGGCCAAGGCCTCTCTGGAGCCGATCGACCTCGCTGCGAGCCGGGCGGTGGACGCCTCCACCGTCGAGTTCAAGCTCAAGCGCCCGTATGCCGAATTCCCCAACGTCCTCGCCGCGTTCGGCGCGTACATCGTCCCCAAGGACGCCACCGCCTTCGCCAAGCCCGTCGGCTCCGGCCCGTTCAGCTTCGTCTCCTTCAAGCCCGGCAGCTCCCTCCTCGTCAAGCGCAACGACGCCTACTGGGAGGGCGCACCCCACCTCGACGAGCTCGAATTCGTCGTCGCCGGCGAGGAGTCGGCACGCGTCAGTGCCCTGCTCGGCGGTCAGGTCGAGTACGCCCACGAACTGAACCCGGCCACCGCCCGCACCCACGAGGGCAAGGGCAAGATCGACGTCGTCCGTCTGCCGGGCAGCGCGATGCAGGGCTTCGTCATGAAGACCGACCGCCCGCCCTTCAACGACCCCCGGGTCCGTCAGGCCTTCTTCCTCATCGCCGACCGCAAGGAACTCCTCGACGGAGCCCTCTCCGGCGCCGGAGAGATCGGCAACGACCTCTTCGGCAAGGGCTACCAGTACTACCCCGCCGGTCTCCCGCAGCGCACCCAGGACCTCGACAAGGCCCGCGCCCTGCTCAAGGAGGCCGGTGCCGAGGGCCTCAAGGTCACCCTCGACACCGCCCCGGCCGCCACGGGCTTCGTCGAGGCCGCCGGCATCTTCAAGGAGCAGGCGGCGAAGGCCGGAGTCACCGTCGAGGTCAAGGTCGGCAACAAGGACACGTACTGGAAGGACATCCTGAACAACGGCACCTTCGCCTCCTACCGGTCCGGCGCCATGCCCATCGAGTCCCACATCTCGCAGCGGCTGCTGACCGGTTCCACCACCAACGCCACCAAGTGGCAGCACAAGGACTTCGACGACCTGTACCAGCAGGCCCAGTCGACGCGCGACGTCACGCAGCGCGGCGCTCTCTACGAGCGGATGCAGCGCCGGCTGCACGACGAGGGCGGCTTCCTGATCTGGGGCTTCGCCGACTGGATCATCGCCACCGCCCCCAAGGTGCACGGGGTGTCGAAGACGGCACCCGCCAACACCCTCGACTGGGCCCGCTTCGACAAGATCTGGATCGCGTGACACCGCACCTGTCATGGATCGGCCGCCGCCTGCTCCTCGGTCTGGGGCAGACGGCGGCCGTCGTCCTGTTCATCTTCGCGCTCACCGAGGCGCTGCCCGGTGACGCGGCGGTCGCCCTCGCCGGGGACCAGCCCGATCCGGCTCGCATCGCGCTCATCCGCGAGACGATGGGCCTGGACCGGCCCGCCCCCGAACGCTTCGCGGACTGGGTTGCCGGCCTCCTGCACGGCGACCTCGGTACCTCCCTGGTCAGCGGTCGGCCCGTCACCGGCTATCTGACCGACGGTCTCGGCCCCACCCTCCTCCTCGCCGGCGCCACCCTCGCCCTGCTCGTCCCCCTCTCGGTCGGGCTCGGTGTGCTGGCGGCCCGCCGCGAGGGCGGGCCGCTCGACAAGACCGTCAGCGCGCTGACCCTCGCGGTGCACGCCGTACCGGAATTCGCCGTCGGGGTCCTGCTCGCCACGCTCTTCGGACTGTGGCTGGCCTGGCTGCCGCCCACCGCCGTCGGCGTAGACCCGTTCACGGAGCCCGCGGTCCTGGTCCTGCCCGTCGTCGTCCTGCTGTCCCGGCCCGTGTGCACCATTAGCCGCCTCGTGCGCGCCGGGGTGATCGACGCGCTGGCCTCCCCTTACGTGGCCCAGGCCCGCCGCTACGGGGTCTCCGGCGCCCGGATCACCTGGACCCACGCCCTGCCCAACGCCCTCGCCCCCGCCACCCAGCAGCTGGCCCGTACCTGCGACTGGCTCCTCAGCGGAGTGATCGTCGTGGAGGCACTCTTCGTGATCCCAGGCCTCGGCACCGTGCTCATCGAAGCCGTCGCCGCCCGCGACCTCCCCGTGGTCCAGGGCATGGCCGTCGTCTTCGGCATCGTCACCGTCGCGGTCAACCTCGCCGCCGACCTGGCAGCCCGCCGCTTCGCACCCCGGTCCGAGGTGGTGGCATGAAGCAGAAGCCGGCACGGTCCCTCTTCGCACTCGGGCTGATCGTCCTTCCCGTCCTCCTCGCGCTGGCCGGGCCCTTCGTGGCGGGCCCGCCCGGCCCCCGCTCGGTCTCCTTCGCCTCCCTCGAAGGGCACTGGCTCGGCACAGACTTCAGCGGACGCGACGTATGGCACCAGGTGCTCCTCGGCGGCCGCTCCGTCGTGCTCGTGGCGATCGCGGCCACTGTCCTCGCCTACCTCGTCGCCATCCCCTTGGGCCTCGCCGCGGCCCTCACCCGCCGTACCTGGCTGGAGGAGGCATTGATGCGGCCCCTGGACGTGGTCATCGCGGTCCCCTCCCTCCTGCTGGTGCTGCTCGTCGCGGCCACCTTCACCCCGGGACCCGCCGGACTGACCGTCCTGGTCGGGCTGGCCGCCGTACCCGACGCCGCCCGGGTCGTCCACGCGGCGGCCGTCGAGATCTCTTCCCGGCCAGCCGTGGAAGCGCTGCGCATGCAGGGCGAGTCCTGGTGGCGCACGGCCATCGGCTACGTGGCCCGCTCCATGCGCCGCACTCTCGCCGCGGATGCCGGGATCCGGCTCACCGGAGCCCTCTACCTGGTCGCGACCGCCGCCTTCCTCGGCGTGGGCGTCCAGCCGGACGCCGCCGACTGGGCGGTGATGGTCGACCGCAACCGCACCGGCCTCTTCCTCCAGCCCTGGGCCGTGGTCGTGCCCGCCCTGCTCATCGCGGCCCTCTCTATGGGCACCAACCTGCTGTTCGACGCCGCCCTCCAACGGCACACCCCCCGGAAGGGAGCGACGCGATGACCCTCGTCGCAGAGGTACGGGACCTACGAGTCGCCATCGGCGGCCGGGCGATCGTGGACGGTGTGAGCCTCGCCGCCCACGCGGGCAGGATCACCGCCGTCATCGGCCCGTCCGGCAGCGGCAAGACCACCACCGGGCTCGCCCTCCTGGGCGAGTACCCGGCCGGCGCCGTCGTCGAGGGGGAGGTGCACACACCTGCGGGCTCGGTCGGATACATCCCCCAGCATCCGGCGTCAGTGCTCAACCCTGCCCGCCGGGTGGGCGCGCTCCTTGCGGACATCGCCGCCCGACAGCAAGGAGACCGGCTCGAACGCAGGCGCCGTGTCGAAGAGGCCTTGCGCCTGGCTCAGCTCCCGGATCCGGAGGCCGTGCTGCGCCGCTTTCCCCACCAGCTTTCCGGCGGACAGCAGCAGCGGGTCGTACTCGCGCAGGCGTTGCTGCTGGGAGCCCGGGTCATCGTCGCCGACGAACCCACCACCGGGCAGGACGTCCTCACCAAACAGGGCATCGTCGCGGAGCTGGCGGCCGTGGCCGCACAGGGCATCGCCGTCATCCTGCTCAGCCACGACCTGGACGTCGTACGGGAACTGGCCGACGAGGTCGTGGTGATGCGGGACGGGCGGGTCGTGGACCGCGGACCCGCGCCGTCGGTCCTGGAGGGTCTCGCACGGGAGGAGTTGCGCGCTGCGCGACAGCCCCGACCACGCGGTCCGATGCGTGTGGAAACGCGGAACCTGACCGCACGGCACCGCACCACGCGCGGGGTGCCCGAGGTGCTGAGCGACATCGGAGTCTCGGTCGCGGCAGGGGAGTGCCTGGCGCTCGTCGGCCGTTCCGGCAGCGGCAAGACCACCCTGGGACGCTGCCTGGCCGGCCTGCACCGTGCGTACGAGGGCACGGTCCTGCTCGACGGGAAGCCGCTGCCGCGAAGCCTGCGTTCCCGCACTCGCCCCGAACTGGCCGCCGTGCAGTACGTGTTCCAGGACGCGAAGGCCGCCTTCGACGAACACCGGCCGGTCCTCGACCAGGTCGCCCGCAGTGCCGTACGGCTCCAAGGCGCCACCCCGGCGGAAGCGCGCCGTACAGCCGTGAGCACCCTCGGCGAGTTCGGCCTGAGCGAGAAGCTTGCCGGGCGCCGCCCCGGCGAGCTCTCCGGCGGCGAACTCCAACGGGCGGCGCTGGCCCGGGCTCTGCTGGCCGGGCCAAGCGTCCTGATCTGCGACGAGATCACCTCCGGCCTCGACACGAGGACGCGGACCACGATCCTCGACGCCCTCGCCCGGCTCAGGGAACACCGCGAGCTCAGCCTGGTGTTCATCACCCACGACCTCGCGGCCGCCGCAGCCTTCGCGGACCGCATCGCGGTCCTGGACGCAGGGCGCATCGTCGAGGCAGGCCCGGCCCGTCAGCTGATCGAGCTGCCGCAGCAAGCGATCACCAAGGAGCTGCTGTCCGCCTCGCTGACGGCGCTGACAGGCCACGCGCCGGAATGCTGAGGGCGCGGTGCCTGGCCGGCAAGTAGAGGGCTGGGCCAAACGGGGAGATAGTGGAAGTGATGACCGTTTCGGTTTCCCTCCGGCAGGGAGGACGCCATGCGCGTCTCTTCAGCCCGTGGCATGGGCCCGCTCGTCGGCGTCGCCATCGCGCTGACCCTCGTCTGGTGCCCCCCGGCCGTGGCCAGCGCCGATTCAGCGGCCGACGGGCGCCGAGCCGCCCCACAGATCGCCATCCCCGTGGTCGCCTCCACCAACGTGTACGGGGACATCGTCGAGCGGATCGGCGCCGACCGGGTCGAAGTCGTCTCGATCATCAGCGACCCGGCGCAGGACCCCCACTCGTACGAGGCCAGTACGCGAACCCAGCTGGAGCTGGCCAAGGCGAAGGTCGTCGTCGAGAACGGCGGCGGATACGACGATTTCGTCGACCGGATGCTCCGCAGCTCGGACAACTCCTCCGCTGACGTGATCAACGTGGTGGCCCTCTCGGGGAAGACCGTTCCTGCAGGTGGGGAGCTGAACGAGCACGTCTGGTACGACTTCCCGACGGTGGGCCGCCTCGCGGACCGGATCGCGGCCGCCCTGGCCCGGGTCGAACCCGCCGACGCGGGCACGTTCCGCGAGCACGCCAAGGAATTCAAGGACGAGCTGGCATCCCTCCAGGACCGCACGGACCGCATCAAGGCGGACCACTCGGGCACGCCGGTAGCGGTCACCGAGCCGGTGCCGCTGTACCTGACCGAGGCCTCCGGCCTGGTGAACCGGACTCCCGCCGCATTCAGCGAGGCCGTAGAGGAAGGCGAAGAGGTCTCGCCCCGGACCCTGCGCGAGACCCTCGCGCTGTTCGCCGGCGGGAAGGTCGAGGCGCTCGTCTACAACGAGCAGACGGCGGGGCCCCAGACCGAGAAGGTCAAGAAGGCCGCCGAGGACAACCGCATCCCCGTGATCTCGGTGACCGAGACGCTTCCCGCAGGCGAGGACTACATCGGCTGGATGACCGCCAACGTCGACGCGCTCAACGGCGCCCTGAGCCGGTGAGGTGCTGTGGACCGTACGGAAGCCGTCGCGCCGCTCACCCACCCCGGACCCACTCCCCGGGGGGACGACGCTTCCGCCGCACCGGTCATCAGTCTGCGCGGGGCCGCCCTTGCCTATGGCGACCGAGTGATGTGGCGCGAGCTGGACCTCGACGTACGTCCCGGCGAGTTCCTGGCGGTGCTGGGGCCGAACGGCTCGGGCAAGACCAGCCTGCTGCGCGTGCTCCTCGGGCGCCTGCCGCTGACGGCGGGCACATTGGAGGTTCTGGGCCTGCCGCCCCGACACGGCAGCCGGTACGTCGGGTACGTGCCGCAGCAGAAGGCTCTTCCCGCCCACACGATGCTGCGAGCCCGTGACCTGGTACGGCTCGGCATGGAGGGGCACCGCTGGGGGCTACCGCTCGCCCCCGGCGCGGTTCACCGCCGCGTGGAGGAGATCCTGGATTCCGTAGGAGCCCTGCCCTACGCGGACGCGCCCGTCGGCATGCTGTCGGGTGGTGAACAGCAGCGTGTCCGCATCGCGCAGGCCCTGGCTACCGACCCGCGGATCCTGCTGTGCGACGAGCCCCTGCTCTCCCTGGACCTGCAGCACCAGCACACGGTCACCGCGCTGGTGGACGAGCGGCGCCGCCGCGCCGAAACCGCCGTCGTCTTCGTGACGCACGAGATCAACCCGGTGCTCGGTCTCGTCGACCGCGTCCTGTACCTGGCCCCGCACGGATTCCGGATCGGCCCGCCGGACGAGGTGATGACCACGGCCGCCCTGTCAGAGCTGTACGGGACCCAGGTCGACGTCCTGCGCGTACGGGGCCGCATCGTCGTGGTGGGGGCACCCGACACCGCCGGCACGCACCACCCCTCCTCCACCACCAACGGCGGTGGACGGCCATGACCGGACCGTGGCCGCTGGCCGACGGCGCTGAGGACGGCGGCGTCTGGCGGCAGATCTTCAACTTCGAGAACTACGGCGACCTGCTGGCCCTGGTCCACAACTCGCTGCTGGCCGGGGCCCTGCTGGGGCTGGTGGGCGGGCTGGTCGGCGTGTTCGTGATCATGCGCGACCTGCCGTTCGCGGTGCACGGGATCAGCGAGCTGTCGTTCGCCGGCGCGTCGGCGGCACTGCTGCTGGGGGTCAACATCGTCGCCGGATCCATCGTGGGCTCCCTGCTCGCGGCGGCGGCCATCGGCGTGCTGGGGGTGCGCGCCCGTGACCGGAACTCCATCATCGGCGTCCTCATGCCGTTCGGTCTGGGCCTGGGTGTGCTCTTCCTGTCCCTCTACAAGGGGCGGGCGGCCAACAAATTCGGGATCCTGACCGGCCAGATCATCGCGGTCGACACCCCGCAGATGGCATGGCTCCTCGGCACGTCAGCGGTGGCGCTGGCTGCCCTCGTGTTCCTCTGGCGGCCGCTCACCTTCGCCAGCGCGGACCCGGAGGTCGCCGAGGCCAGGGGTCTGCCCGTCCGTGCCCTGTCGCTGGCGTTCATGCTGGTTCTCGGGCTCGCGGTGGCTCTGTGCGTCCAGATCGTCGGAGCCCTGCTCGTCCTCGCGTTGCTCGTCACCCCGGCGGCCGCCGCCGCCCGGCTCACGGCCTCCCCGGTGTTGCTGCCGGTGCTGAGCGTTGCCTTCGCGCTCGTGGCGATGGAAGGGGGCATCCTGCTCGCCCTCGGCAGCACCGTCCCGATCAGCCCGTACGTCACGACCATCTCGTTCCTCATCTACCTGGGATGCCGGCTGGCGGGCGGGCGGCGCGGCGCCCAGGGGGCTCTGGCCCGGGCTCGGCTCGACCCGGTGGGTGCGGCGGGTCCACACTGAGAGGGAGGTCCGTCGTGCCGTTCGGCGCGTACGGAAGGAGCTGCTCATGCACCCCCTCGCGATCGCCGCTGCGACAGGCGGCAAGCTGGCCCATTACGCGATATCCGGCGTGGTGGGCGGCCTGATCATCAAGAACGCACCCGCCGCGGCTCCGGCCGCGCGCAAAGCGCTGGTCAGCGGTCTCGCGGGCGGGATCGTGGCGAGCAGATGGCTGGCCTCGGCTGCCGAGGAGGCCCGGTTGAAGGCCGGCGACATGCTGGCCGAGGCCCGTACATCGCTCGGCGAAGAGGTGCCCCCGCCGTCCGCGGTCACCGTCAATCACGATGATCACGGACACGAGCACTGATCATGTCGACCGTCCTGGTCTGCTCGGTGGCCACGGGGCGCGTCCGGCTGTCAGTGCCCTGGCTGAGAGCACGGCCCGGCTGCGCCGGCCTCGTCGACGACCGGCTGACCGGCATCAGCGGTTTCCGCGCGCTGCGGATCTTCCCGCGTACCGGCAGCGTCGTGATCTGGGTGGCCCCTGACGACTTGAACGTCCAGCAACTCGTCGAAGCCCTTGAGGAGGCCCCGCCCACGTCCGTGGTGGCGGCCAAGCCCTCCCGCTCCCTGCCCGACACCTCCACCGGAGAAGTGGCCCGGCTGGTCGTCGGCGGAGCGGTCCTGGCCTTCGTGGCGCTGCGGCGCCTGCTGGGCCGGCCCCGGATCTCCTTCGGATCCTCCGGGCTAGGCGTGGTGACCGTCTTCACCGGTCTGCCGTTCTTCCGGGGTGCCCTGCGCACGCTGCGCGGCCGCAGCAGCCCCGGTACGGACACGCTGGTCACGGCAGCGACCGTCATCTCCCTCGTGCTCCGCGAGAACGTGGTCGCCCTCACCGTCCTGTGGCTCCTGAACATCGGCGAGTTCCTCCAGACCCTCACCCTGCGCCGCACGCGCCGCGCCATCGAGGAACTGCTCACCATCGGCGACGAGCGCGTGTGGCTCGTACGCGAAGGCGTCGAGCTCGAGGTCGACCTGGAGACCGTGGAGCCCGGCGACACCGTTGCCGTGTACGAACACCACCGCATCCCCGTCGACGGACACGTGCTCACCGGCGAGGCACTGGTGGACCAAGCGGCCGTCACTGGCGAGGCGCTGCCCGTCTACTCCAGGGAAGGCGCCCACGTCTACGCCGGCACCATCGTCACCTCCGGCTCGCTCACCATCCGCGCCGACTCCGTCGGCCGGGACACCACGGTCGGCAGGATCATCAGCCGGGTCGAGGAGGCCCAGTCGGACCGGGCCCCGATCCAGACCGTGGCCACCCGCTTCACCCAGCGCTTCGTCCCCGTCTCCTTCGCCCTGGCCGCGGTCACCTACGTCGTCACCCGTGACGCCCGGCGCGCGATGACCATGCTGCTCATCGCCTGCCCCTGCGCGGCCGGGCTGGCCACCCCGACCGCGATCAGCGCGGCCATCGGCAACGGTGCCCGCCGCGGCACCCTCATCAAGGGCGGCACCCACCTGGAGGGCATCGGCCGGGTCACGGCGGTCGTCTTCGACAAGACCGGCACCCTCACCTTCGGCAAGCCCCTGGTCACGAGCGTGGTGACCCTCAGCGAGACGGTCACCGCCGACGAGGTGCTGAGTCTGGCCGCCTCCGGCGAACTGCACGCACGCCACCCGCTCGCCCAGGCCATCGTCGCCCGCACCGAGGAGCAGCACCTCCACGTACCGATCCACCAGGCGTGCGAGGTCGTCCTCGGGATGGGCATGCGCGCCGAACTCGACGGAACCCGACTCCTCGTCGGCAGTCCCGCCCTCCTGCGCCAGCACGGCGTCGACCTCACCGAGGACGCCCAGAGCTGGACCGACCGGCTGCGCGCCGGCGGTGAGACCGTCATCTGCCTCGCCCACGACCAGGACCTCATCGGCATGCTCGGCGTCTCCGACGCCGTCCGGGCCGGCGCCGAAACCGTCGTGCAGCAGCTGCGTGACCTCGGGGTCTCCCGCCTGATCCTGCTCACCGGCGACGCGCAGGAGACGGCCCAGGTCGTCGCCGACACCCTCGGAATCACCGAAGTCCACGCCCACGCGCTCCCGGAGGCCAAACTCCAGCTGATCCGGGACCTCCAGGCCGAAGGCCACACCGTCGCCATGGTGGGTGACGGCACCAACGACGCTCCCGCCCTCGCCCTCGCCGATGTCGGCATCACCATGGGGGAGCACTCCTCCCATGTGGCCCTGGAGACCGCCGACATCGCCCTGGCGGGCAACGACCTGCGCCAGGTCGCCGCCGTCGTGGAACTGAGCCGCCACACCCTGCGCGTCGTACGGCAGAACTACGGGCTCGCCATAGGAGTCAATCTCCTCGGCCTGGTCGCGGGTGCCGGCGGTTCCATGAATCCCGTCCTCGCGGCCCTGCTGCACAACACCAGCAGCATCGCCGTGGTGGGCAACTCCGCCCGGCTGGTCAACCACACTCCGCACCTGCCCCGGGTGGGTGACGACGTCCTGCGGCGGGCCCCGCTGGAGGAGCGCCGCGTAGCCCACCGGGATCCGGCAGGGCGAGCCGATGACGAGCCCGAGCCGGAGGGTAGCTAGCGGCCCGCGTACGGGAGCAGGGCCATCTCGCGGGCGTTCTTGATGGCCAGGGCGAGTCGGCGCTGCTGCTGGGCGGTGACTCGGGTGACGCGGCGGCTGCGGATCTTGCCCCGGTCGGAGATGAACTTCCGGAGCAGGTCGGTGTCCTTGTAGTCGATGTACGTGATCTTTGCCGCATCCAGGGGGTTGGGGCGGGACTTCAGCGGCTTGCTGGGGGAGGGGCGGCGGGCCATCGGTGTTCCTCAGGGGTGTGGGGCGTGAAGGGGGCGGTCGGTCAGGAGACCGAGTCGAGCAACGGACCGAAGGCGGCGGGGAGTTGCTTCCAGCCTTCCCGCCCGGCTGTGTACTCGGCTTCGGTCAGGAGGCACGAGTCCAGAAGCTGTTCGATCCCGTCGCGGTCGAGGCCCGGTGAGGTGAAGACGAGGTGCTGGCAGCAGTCGCCGTGTTCGGGGTCCCAGTCGAGTGCGGCCGCGGCCTGACGCATGGCGGGGACCAGGTCCCAGGCGGCGTCGGGGAGCGAGGCCAGCCAGGGGCCGGCGCTCTCCACGCACAGCGCGCCACCTGCCGCGTCCCACGCCAAGAGGGTGTCGGGCCGGTCCGCGAGCCAGAACCGGCCGCGGCTGCGGGCAGCGGCGCAGGTCAGGTCCGCCAGGGCCTCGTAGAGCCGCTCGGGGTGGAAGGGCCGGCGGCGCTGCCAGACGAGCGTGGCGACTCCGGCTTCGTCGGCTTCCTGGGGGAGGAGCGCGCACGCGGGATGCTGGGCGGCTGCGGCGCTCTCCACGTCGAAGCCGGCGAACGCCAGGCGGGTGAGTGCGCTGGAACCGGTGGGCACCTGGTGGGCGGTCGGGTGCAGTTGGGCGAGCAGGGCGCGGTCCTCGTCGTCGGCCTCCTCGCTGTCGGCGATGGCGAGGACCGGCGCGTATTCGAGCTGGCGGGCCCAGGTGTCCCCGACGGTCCGCTGGTCGGTGGCCGCGGCGGCGAGTCCGGCTTCGGCGAGGTCGTCCCCGTTGCCGAGGCAGGGCAGGACGAGCGCGGGGTCGACGGCGGTGATCACGTTGGTGAGTTCCAGCGCGTCACCGGCATGGGCGGCCACGACCTCGGCCATCGCCCTGGGCTCGACCGAGTCCCAGAGCTCCACGACCGCCAGCCGGGTCAGCCCGCCGGCGGCCAGCCGCTCCAGCTCGGGGACCAGGTCCTCGCGCAGGGCGCAGCAGGCGCAATCGTTGACCAGCGGCGTCTCGTCGGCGGAGATGGCGCCCCCGGAATCGCGCAGCGTGCGGAGCACCGTACCGCCGGCAGCGGAGGACAGGTCGTGGTGCAGGGCGATGCTCCCCGGCACGGAGCGCAGCAGGTGCTCGACGGTCTCCTTGCGTGCGTCGGCGTGCATGCCGCCGACGATCACGACGGGGAGGGTCACTTGGGCCCTCCGTAGCGGCGCTCGAAGCGCTCGACGCGGCCGGCGGTGTCCAGGACGCGTGCGGTGCCGGTGTAGAAGGGGTGGCTCTGCGAGGAGATCTCGACGTCGATGACGGGATAGGTGTTGCCGTCCTCCCACTCGACCGTCTTGTCACTGGAGGCGGTCGAGCGCGTGAGGAACGCGAAGTCGGCGGCCTTGTCGCGGAAGACGACGGGGCCGTAGGCGGGGTGGATTCCAGGCTTCATGGGGTCGCTCTCTCTGGAGGAGGGGCTTGCTCAGCGCTCTTCGCGGAAGTCGACGTGCCGGCGGACAACAGGGTCGAACTTGCGCAGCACCATGCGGTCCGGGTCGTTGCGCCGGTTCTTGCGGGTGACGTACGTGTAGCCGGTGCCGGCGGTGGAGCGGAGCTTGATGATCGGGCGTACTTCGTCGCGTGCCATGGAGACAGTATACGGAAATGGAAATCGTTTTCAATAATGGGCTGTGGTGTGTCCCTGGGAGGCCGGGCCGGACGGTGCCGTGGCTGCGACCACCGTCCGGCCCGGAGTTTCAGGCCGCCTGAGGAGCGGCGGATTCGTGCTCGCAGGCGTCGTCGATCCCGTACGTCTCCCAGTCCGGGAAGTCGTCCACGGCGGGCACGGCCTCGCCCGGGGAGAGCAGGCAGGCTTCGAGCGCCGCCCGCAGTGAGTCAGCGCGCAGGCCCGTGCCGATGAACACGAGCTCCTGGCCCTGAGCGGTGTCCGGCCCGCGGGCGCCCGAGGGCTCGAAGCGGGCGACGGCGCCGGCTTGGGACCAGAGGCCGGTCACGCGGGGGCGGCTGGCCAGCCAGAAGAAGCCCTTGGAGCGCAGGACCTGTCCGAACGTCCCGCTGTCGAGGCCCTTGGTGACGAAGGTCCACAGTCGGCCGGGGTGGAACGGCAGGTCGGAGCGGAACACGAGCGAGGAGATCCCGTACTCCTCGGTCTCCGGGACGTGGTCGCCGTTCAGTTCCTTGACCCAGCCCGGGGCCTGCTGGGCCCGCTCGACATCGAACAGGCCCGTGCCCAGCACCTGCTCAAGAGCCACCTGCCCGCGGACGGCGGGAACGATCCTCGCCTCCGGGTTGAGCCGCGAGAGCGTCGCGCGAAGCCGGGCGACGTCGGTCGGCCCGACCAGGTCGAGCTTGTTGAGGACGATGACGTCCGCGAACTCGATCTGGTCCATGAGGAGATCGCTGACGGTGCGTTCGTCGTCCTCGTACTGATCGAGTCCGCGGGCGGTGAGCTCATCGCCGCCGGCGAGCTCCGGCAGGAAGTTCGCCGCGTCCACGACGGTGACCATCGTGTCGAGACGGGCCAGGTCGCCCAGGGTGGCGCCGTCGTCGCGCGGGAACGAGAACGTGGCCGCCACCGGCATCGGCTCGGAAATCCCGCTGGACTCGATGAGCAGGTAGTCGAAGCGCCCCTCGCGGGCCAGCCGGTCGACCTCCTCCAGCAGATCGTCGCGCAGGGTGCAGCAGATGCACCCGTTGGTCATCTCGACCAGCCGCTCCTCGGTGCGCGACAGGGCCGCCTCGCCGCCGCGCACGAGTGCGGCGTCGATGTTGACCTCGCTCATGTCGTTGACGATGACCGCGACCCGCAGGCCCTCGCGGTTGGTGAGCACGTGGTTGAGCAGCGTGGTCTTGCCGGCCCCGAGGAAGCCGGACAGGACGGTGACGGGCAGCGCGGCAGGCTTCGTGCCAGTCATCCGGCTCAGCCTTCGGGGCGCAGAAGGCCGCGCTCGTAGGCCTTCGCCAGGCGCTGGGGGACCTGGTACACGGAGCCGTCGACCGTGATCGGGACGAGCTGCGGGGTCGTGGCCTTCCACTGGGCCCGGCGGTGGCGGGTGTTGCTGCGGGACATCTTCCGTTTGGGGACTGCCATCGGGATCTCCTGAGGTGTCGAGGGCGTTCGACGGGAAAGCTACATGAAAATGACGACCATTTTCAATCTGGTGTAGGAGTACCGAGGCGAGTGGGCGTGCGACGTTGCGGGGGCGCGGCCTCCCGTGCGGGGGAGGCGGGGGCGTTGTCAACGGGGAGCGGCTGGGGGCGGGGCCCCCGTGGCCGGCGTGCGCGACCGGGACCTCTGGCCCAACGTAGCCGCGCGCGACGCCCGTTGGAGCCCCCCTTGGCGCCGCGGGGGCGTCGCGCGCGACCGCGTTCACCTAATCAGTTATGGGAATCGTTTTCAACGGTGGAAGGTCGGGCAACCTGAGGATGCAGCGGTCGTCCTTGCCGCACTGGAGTGGCGCGGCGCTTCCGGCCGCGGGGCGAGCGTGAGAGGGGAGCGGGGGGCGCCGCGGGTTGGGAGTACGCTGCGGTCGTCAACGGCGTCGGTTCGGCCCCCGGCGGGACCGAACTCGCGCACGAGGCGGACCTCGCGAGGCTTCCTCTTCCCGACCGCTGAGCCAGGGGAATTACCGTGGCATCTGTCATGGTTCGTAAGCGTGGAGGCGTAGGTTCCGTGGCCTGACGCAACCAGCCTGCGTGCCCAAGGAGGAGGAAGCGGTGGCGACGGTGGCGACTGTGCCTGGCGAGACGAATGGTGCGCCAGTCCGGCAACGGTCGACCCGGCAGCGGGCCGCCGTAGTGGCGGCGCTCGACGCTGTCGACGGGTTCCGGAGTGCGCAGCAGCTGCATGATGTGCTCAAGCGTCGCGGCGACTCCGTGGGTCTGACGACCGTCTACCGCACCCTTCAGCACCTGGCGGAAGCGGGTGAAGTGGACGTGCTCCGCACCGGCGACGGCGAGGCCGCCTACCGGCGCTGTTCCAGCGGCGATCATCATCACCATCTGGTCTGCCGCTCGTGCGGCAAGGCGGTGGAGGTCGACGGTCCGGCCGTCGAGAAGTGGGCTGCGGCGATCGCGGCCACACATGACTTCGTCGGCATCGCCCATACCGTGGAAGTCTTCGGCACCTGCGCCGACTGCACAGCGGCCGCAGCTTGAACGGCGGCTGAACCGGCGTCCGCACAGGCCGACGTACCCCACCGGATCTCATGGCGGGGTACGTCGCCAGCGGAATGTCATCCGGGGGGTGTCTCTATGTCCGGAACATCGCGCGTTTGAACTGCCGGTTTCCGCCTCGTGGTGCGTGTTCGCCGTGGATCGAGGTGCCCGACGATTTCATGGTGGGGGCGAGGCCGGCGTAGGAGGCTAGGTGGGCGGCACTGGGGAAGCCTGTGCCGTCGCCGACGGCGACCAGCAGGACGGCGGCGGTCCTGACTCCGACTCCGGGTATCGAGGTCAGGACCGGGTGAAGAGGGTGGGCCTCCAGCAGGGTGCTGATCTGGGCTTCCAGGGCCCGGCGCTGGTCGTGGACCGCGGTGAGTGAGGCGGCCAGGGACGGGATCACGATGTCGAGGGTGCCCGTGCCGGGAACGATGACGGTCTGCTCGTCCAGGGCATCGAAGACGTCGTCGATCAGCCGGGCGGCCATCGGCGGAGCCTTGGGCCGGATCACCTCGACGAGTCTGCGACGGCCGGCCTTGCGTAGAGCGGCCGGGGATCCGTAGCGCTCGAGGAGCCATGTGATGGCGGGGTGGTCCAGCCGGGGTCCCAGGACTCGCTCGAGGCTGGGGTGGAACTGGGTCAGTAGCCCGCGGATCCGGTTGGAGGTGCGGGTGGCTTCCGCGGCGAGGTCCTGGTCGAAGCCGGTCAGCACCGTGAGCTCGGCGGTGATCTCGTCGGTCAGCTCCAGCGAGCAGCGCACCCCGTACAGGGCGGGGCGCGGGTTGTCGCTCATGCCTCCGTCGACGGCACGACGAAGACGGTCTCTCCCGTGTGTTTGACGGCCAGTGCGCGGTACAAGGCGACGCCCACTGGTCCGACGACGGCACGCACTGGTTCGATGACGAGCCGAGGCACGGGCAGGTCCGCGGCGGCGCAGGCCTCGCCGAGCTCGGCGCGGATCCGGCGGGCGAGCGCGGTGAGGTCGAGGGCGGGTTCGCTGGGCCGGTAGGCGATGCCGTGGCCGCCGCCCATGTCCAGCTCGGGCAGTACGACCCCGGGCGTGTCACGAATACGGGCCATCAGTCCCACCATGCGGCGGAGCGCCACCAGGTACGGCTTCACCTCGGTGATCTGCGAGCCGATGTGGCAGTGCAGGCCCGTCAGTTCGAGCTGTGGCTGGTCGAGTAAGCGCGCGAGGGCGTGCTGCGCCGACCCGTCCGGCGAGGCCGACGGAGGCGTCCGCCTCGACGAGCTCGAAGCCATCGGACTGACGGCGCCCGATGGACCGTGCGAGACCCTGGCCGGCCTGATCGCCGCGCGACTCGAGCGCCTTCCCGTCGAGGGCGACACGGCCACCGTGGACGGCTGGGAGCTGACGGTCCTCGCCATGGAGCACCACCGCGCTGACCGGGTGTCGATCACCGCCCCGGCCGGTTCCGCCCCCACCGATGAGGAGAAGCGCCGATGACCGCGATCCAGCTACTGATCGGCGCGCCTTCACCCTGATCGCCAACGCTCTTCGTCAGCGCCGAGTTCGCCGTGATCTCTGTAAGCCGCAGCCAGATGACCGCCGCTCCAGAGCCACATGTGTCAATGGACGCCGAGGAAGATGCCGCCCGGGGTGCTCAGATCGTCGTTGTAGAGGTGGAACGCACGGATGGACTTGGTGACTTCCTGCTGGGAAATGAAGGCGTCGCGGTCCAGGTCCAGCCGCTGGAAGGCGAGTGGAGCGTCCTCGGGGGAGATCCCCCAGAGGCCCAGGTACCTGGCGAACTCATCCCGGCTGATCTTCTTGTCCCCGTCGACGTCCACGACGTCGAACACGGCCCGCGCGATGTCATCCAGCAGATGGGATCCGTTGGCGCCGAATCCCGCAGCTCGGTTCGCCGCGACGAACTCGTCGAGGGACAAGCGCTCCTGCCCCGGCGACGCCTGCTGCAGCAGCCCCAGCCACTGTGACCAGTACGCCCGTTCCAGAGAACTGATCTTGGGGTCATCCTTGGCCAGCTCGTAGCCGGTCGCGTACCTGTCCACGATCCGCTCATGGTCACCCCACCCGACGAAACCGTCCTCGTCGGCGTCCAAGGCCACGAACAACCTCCGCAGCCTGCGGGTGATCGGATCGGCGATGGCCATACGTCATGTCCTTCCTGAAAGGGCGACCGGCCGGGGGCGGCGCCGACGCTCCTCATTGTGACCGTACCGGCAAGATGCACGCGGCCCTGCTGCCCTGAGTCATCCCTGATATACCCCCCTACCCCTCCCTGAGATGTGTCAGATTCTTTTGGCAGGTACTTCCGGAAGGTGCCAGGTTTGAGTGACAGGTACGGACGAAGGGGCCCTGACGCATCCTGAACGTCGGCACGGCACACAGTGGCAACTCCTCTGACGGAGCCGGCCACCGCTCATAGCGGGAGCAGGAGCAGCCCAACGCAGCAGCAAAACCCTGCCTACGACAGGGGCACCTCCTCGACCGCTCGACGCACTGGTGCGACGCACGAAGTGCAGAGAAGGCGCGAGCCGTCGCGAGGGTGGTGGTGTGGAGTGGTGGGGCCCGGCCGCCCGGGCACAGCAGCTGCGGTTCACGATGCCTCGTCCCGGGCCGCCGTCAGGCAGCAGGCTTCGGGGCGAGGTGAGCGGATCAGGTGCGCACTGTTCGCTCCACTACGCTGAAAGCGGTGTGGAGCTGTCAAGGGTGACCTTCTCGTGGGTCTGCGCACTTTCGTGTCCGATGCTTGGTCGTGCCGGACAGGCGCGCACACCTCTCCCCGCCGAGGGCGGGGCCGTGGCTGCTCCGAGGTCGGCGGCGGATCCGTCCCCGGGTCGGCGGTGAGTTTGCTCCTGCGTCTCCTCGCCGCTGACGAAGACGTCGAGTGGGTTGAGGTCCGCGAGTTCGGTTGGGCCGCGTACGGCTGCGGCCAGACAGGTCGGAGAGGACAGGCCACGTCAGCGTCAGGCGGGGCCCGGACGCAGCCATCGCGCCCGGCAGTCAGCCGGGCCGGGAATGCCCATGTCGGCCCTGTTCTTGAGAGCTACGGTTGGGTGGCGTGCTCGCCGGAATCAGGCTTGCGCCTGGGATCCAGGCGGTAGTCGGGGCAGTCGCGGTTCTGACATGGGCCCGGGCCCCACACGGGAACGAATACCCCGAGGCTCTTATGGCGGTGGGGTGTGGCCGGCACGGACTGCTGGCAGGTCGGGCACATGTACGCTTCGGGCTTGCGCTTCATCTTGACCATTTCTTTACGATATGCCCGTTTTGCTCGGTCGGGAAGTGGTCGGCTTCCGGACTATCCCGAGCGTGGAGGTGCTTCACCGTCTTGATCTGGTGGACCGGTGGGCGGCTCGGGGTCATCCACCACAGGTGGTGCGCTACGCGCCTCGGCCTGATCGGTGGCCTCGGAGGCGTCCCTCTGTTCGTCAGCCTGTTCCGGAACGCGTATCGGGGCCGGCCTTCTGAGGCTGAGCACCACGGAACCTGTCAGGACGATGACGATGACGGCGAGGCTGATCGGTGAGGGGATTTCCGGGATGCTGGGGCTGATCAGCTTGTGGGACGCCTGGAGGATGAGCTTGACGCCGATGAAGGCGAGGATGATCGCCAGGCCTTTGCTCAGGTAGTGGAAGCGGTCCAGGAGGCCGGCGAGCATGAAGTAGAGGGCCCGCAGGCCCAGGATGGCGAACGCGTTGCTGGTGTAGACGATGAATGCGTCGTCGCTGACCGCGAGGACGGCCGGAACACTGTCGACGGCGAAGATCAGGTCGGCGGCCTCGATCGCGGCGACCACCGCGAGCAGCGGGGTCGCCATCCGTTTGCCGGCTTCCTTTACGAAGAACTTCGCCCCGGCGTATTCGTCGCGCACCGGGATGATCTTGCGGAGTAGCCGTACGGCGAAGCTCTTGCCCGGGTCGAAGCTGTCCTGCTCGTCCTTGAGGAGTTTGTAGGTGCTGTAGAAGAGCACCGCAGCGAACGCGAACAGCACGGCGGTGAAGCGGCTGACCACCGCCACACCGAGGGAGAGGAAGATCCCGCGGAAGACGAGCGCGCCGATGACGCCGAAGAACAGCACCCGGTGCTGGTAGGCCCGGGGCACCTTGAAGTACGCGAAGATCACGGCGAAGACGAACAGGTTGTCGACCGACAGGCTCTTCTCCAGCAGCCAGGCCGTCGTGTACTCGGTGCCGGCGGTCGTGCCGAGGACGAGGAAGACGACCGCGCCGAAGATCAGGGCGAGGCTCACCCACAGGCCGCTCCAGGCGGCGGCCTCCTTGAAGTGGATGACGTGCGCGGTGCGGTGGGACAGCAGGTCCACCGCCAGCGACACGACCACCGTCGCGGCGAACGCCCCCCACAGCCACAGTGGGACCTCAAGCACGCCGAACACCCTCACCTCGGCCCGCGCGAAATACGCAGGCCTCCTTATCGCAGTGTGCGGCTTCGCGCCCGCTGGGGCACGCGGAGCGGTCTCGGTACCCGTGTCT
Source organism: Streptomyces sp. NPDC059957 (assembly GCF_042730015.1). NCBI lineage: Bacteria > Bacillati > Actinomycetota > Actinomycetes > Kitasatosporales > Streptomycetaceae > Streptomyces > Streptomyces sp. NPDC059957. The sequence goes on from NZ_JBHWMB010000003.1 coordinate 174,544, forward strand.
TCCGCACAGTGTGCGTCCGCCCCGGCCCGAGGGGGCAGGCCGGGGCGGACGCAGGCATGATGAGGGTGGGGTAGAGGTTCCGCAGGGAGGCACCTGATGACGGGAAGCCACCACTTTCACCTTGACGCCAGGGGCCACTCGGTGACCGTGAACGTCCACAGCGGCCATCCGGGACTGGTCGAGCTGCTCGTCGACGGCAAGGAGACCGGCCGCTCCCCCTTGCATGGGAACCGTCCCCAGCTCGTGAGCGGGGAACTGTCCACAGACCCTCCCGCGTCCGTCACCGTCCGCGTCACTCCCGGACCTGGCACGCCCCGCTGTACCGCTGTGATAGACGGAACGGAAACGATGATGTCCCCACGTGCCTTTTGAACTGGGGCGATGCGACACCCCGGCGATACCGGGCCCGGATGCGGGGACAGTCGGGCCTGGGTCCTGCCCTCATCGGCGGGCGGGTGGCGTCGGCACCCAGCATGGTCACGCCCGTGATGAGGAAGGCCATGCCCGCGGCTACCACTGGGATTCCGGGGCCGGGGAGGACGTAGAGGGCTGTCCCCGCCATGGTGGTGAGCGCCCCGGCTGACGCCAAGACGGCGCCGATCCAAGTCTCCGACATGATCTCCCTCGCAAGCGCGTCGCCAAGCCAACCGGAGGACCGTATACCGATCCGGTCGTGCGCCTACGCGGTGCGGGCTTCGAGGGACGCGGCGCGGGAGCCGGTGCCCGGCCGGACCGGCAGAAAGTGAAGCAGTACGGGGCAACACCGCCCCGGTCGCGGGCAAGCCCGTGCCCCTGCGGCTCAGTTCCGGGATCGGCCGAACAGGATGCGGTAGCCGACTAGCAGTACCAGGGCGCCGCCGATGGCCGCGCCCCAGGTGGTGAGGTCGAAGAAGTGGGTCTCCACGGTCTTGCCGAAAGGGCTCCGGCAGGCGTTCCACCGGCTGCCTGGGCGCCGCTCTCGCTCTTCATCGCGCGGGCCTCAGGATGCGGGCCGACTTGCAACGGCGGACAGCCTGCCTCGGCGTGCGCCGGGAGCGTGGTCAGAGGTGGGAGGCGATGGCGGGCAGGAGGTCTTGGAAGGTGCGACCGGCGGCCGGCTCCCCGATCGCGGACATGTTCCACCCCGAACCGGAGCGGTGGACCTTGGCCATCACCTGTGCGGTGTACTTGCCGCCGCCGGAGAGGGTGTAGCGGGCCAGTTCCTGGCCGTTGCTCTCGTCGATGAGGCGGCAGAATGCGTTCTCCACCTCGGCGAAGGTCTGTCCGGTGAAGGAGTTGACGGTGAAGACGATCTGGTCGACGTGCACTGGCACGCGCGCCAGGTCGACGAGGATCGACTCGTCGTCGCCACCCTGCCCGGCGCCCCCCACGAGGTTGTCGCCGGTGTGACGCACCGATCCGTCCTTGCTGACCAGCTGCTGGAAGAAGACCACGTCGACCGGCTCCTTGCCTGCGAAGAGCACGGCGGATGCGTCCAGGTCGATCTCCCGGGCGGTCAGGCGGGCGAGGAAGCCCTTGCGCGGGGCGGCCTGCCATCCCAGCCCCATCCGGACCACGCTGAGTGTGCCGCCGCCGGACTTCTCCAGGCTGATCTGCTGGCCCTTGCTGAGATTGATTCCCACCGATGTCCTCCTGATTCTCGGGGCCGAAAGGCTATGGCCCGGTGCCGCGTTGGCGCACCGCTTTCGAATCTACAGCACTGTAGAACATGACGGCAGGGCGCTCGGGGCGTTGGCCTCTCGGACCGGGCCAGGCCCTGCCGGCCTGCGCCCGGTTGGCGGCGCATGTGCGGCCGGTTCGGCCTTGGGTGGCGGGCGACGGGCGCGGCGACGCCACTCCAGAGGGCGTGGGTCAGGTCCTGGGCGAGGCGTCTGTGTCGGGGTGAACAAGGCTGCGGCTGTGTGTGGTTCCCGTCCAGCTCCGTCGGTTGCGGGCGCTCGGCAGCCTCATGTCCCGCGTACGCGCGAGAGGTTACGGGCTCGGTCCGGGCTTCAGCGGCGATGACACAGGCCCCTCTGGCGCCCCGGCGTGCAGCCTGCCAGTCGCCACCCCGCGCGGACCGTTGCTGTCGAGGGCGGCACGATGGTCCGGAACCTGCGGTGCGCGGATCGCCGCGAGTCCGCGATGCTGGCCGGCTCGATCCCGTCGGGAGGGAGCGGCGGTCTGTAGAGGTCACCGGAATGAGTGAATGGGCGTCGGCGTCACGCCCTGTGGGCGGGTCCGGAGGGGCCCGCCCACAGGCGCTCTTTGATCGGTCAGACGCCGACGCCGAAGTCAGCGGCGATCCCTGAGAGGCCCGAGGCGTAGCCCTGGCCGACTGCGCGGAACTTCCACTCGGCGCCACTGCGGTAGAGCTCACCGAAGACCATCGCGGTCTCGGTGGAGGCGTCCTCGGAGAGGTCGTAGCGGGCGATTTCCGTCCCGCCGGCCTGGTTGACGACGCGGATGAACGCACCCCTGACCTGGCCGAAGCTTTGGTTGCGGGTTTCGGCGTCGTGGATGGAGACCGGGAAGACGATCTTGTCGACCTCTGCGGGCACGGTGGCGAGGTCGACCTTGACGACCTCATCGTCCCCTTCGCCCTCGCCCGTGAGGTTGTCGCCGGTGTGCTCGACGGAGCCGTCGGGGCTCTTGAGGTTGTTGTAGAAGACGAAGTGCTGGTCGGAGGGGACCTTCCCGGACGCGTTCACCAGCAGCGCGCTGGCGTCGAGGTCGAAGTCGACCCCGGTCGTCGTCCGAATGTCCCAGCCCAGGCCGACCAGGACGGCCGTCAGGCCCGGGGCCTCCTTGCTCAGTGAAACATTGCCACCCTTGGACAGGCTCACACCCATGCGACATCCCTTTCACATTGTCCGCGGGACGGCCTTCGACCGACCCGTCGACTCCACTACGAAATCTACAACACTGTAGAAATCTGGGTCGTAAGCCCGACGCTCATAGCCGCGTTTTACGCCATTCCGCTCACTGGTCACTTTCAACCACATAGGAGGGTCCACTGCCGGGCTGGATACGCGCTGCGCGGCGAGGAAGCCGGGGCGCCTTGGTGTACCCGGTCCAGCGCCCTGGCCGCTGCCTCAGTGCCAGCTTTTCGCGGCTGCCTTGCTTGTGCGGCCGCTTCCCTTGGTGAGAGGCGGAAATCTACAATGCCGTAGAAGATGGCGGGTGGAGAGGAGGCGTGAGTGGATGACGATCGGGACGTTCTGGATTCGGCGGTGCGTGTCCGGCGGGGCCAGGGTGAACTGAAAGCGAGCGTTCCTGGCCGCTCTTGAGAACGCCCCGGGACCGGTCACCGCCGACTGGGTGCGCCGGCACGTCGACCCGGCTCTCGCCGGTGGCGACCACGCTGACCCGGCTGGACGCGGCGAGCGTCGTGGTCCGGTGCCGTTTGGGAGCCGCCGTGTTGTGGAGTGCCGTGACCGACGGGGCAGGACTTGCGGCCTGGCAGATGCGCCGGGTCCTAGGTGAGAGAGGCCGGCGAGCGGTGCTGAGATCCTTCGTCGCACGCCTGTGCCCAAACGAGGAACGGTTGCTGCGCACGCGCTTCACCACGGGTGAGGCTGCGCGCCTTGGAGCTGGCCTGCCGGTGCCGCGCTACGGGTGAGGTGAACAGGGTGAAGGCAGAGGCCGATCAGCAGATCACGCAGTCTGTACGATGAACCGCCCCGGCGCGACGGTTGGGGCCATACGGCGGGAGGTTGACGGCATGACGGACCAGAATACGGGCGGCGCCGAGCATCCCCGTCGACGCGGACAGGGCGCGCTGGAGGCCGAGGTGTTGGCAGTGTTGGGTCAGGCGCCGGGTCCGGCGACCGCGGGCTGGGTGCAGGAGCGGCTGGGCGGGAATCTCGCTTACACCACCGTAATGACCATCTTGACCCGGCTCCACATCAAGGGTGCGGTCGCCCGGGAGCGGGTAGGCCGGTCCTTTGAGTGGACGCCGGTCGCCGACGAATCGGGGCTCGCCGCGCTGCGGATGCGCAAGGTCCTGGACGGCGAGGCGGACCGAGAAGCGGTTCTCGCGAGCTTCGTCACCGCCCTGTCGCCCCGGGACGAGCGGCTGCTGCGCGATCTGCTGGCGCAGGCACCCCAAGAAGGGGAAGACTGACGGGTCATGGGGGTCTTCGTCGTCCTGCCGCTGGTCCTGCCCTTAACGGCATGGCCGATCGCACGCCTGGCCGAGCATCATCTTCACCCGCGTACCGCGACCTGGCTGCTGACGGGAGTCGCGGCCGTCCTCGCGGTATGCAGCACCCTGTGCCTGGCCCTGCTCATGGTCGTCGGCACGGCACAGCTGCCGGGCAACCCGCTGCCGGACGGCTGGTCGGACCCCGAGGTGCGCGAAGCGGTGCCCTACGACGAGGTTGCCGGCAAGGCAGCCATCCCCGCCCTCTTGACGGTGATCGCCTCGTGCATCGCCGCGGCATGGCGCCCTCACCGGGTGCGCCGGCGCAGCGGACGCGCCCTGTCCGGGCTGCCTTCCACCTCGGTGGCCGTTCTGCCCGACGACGTGCCGTACGCGTACGCACTGCCCGGCGGGCGGCGTGACCGCGTCGTGGTGAGCTCCGGCATGCTCGCCGCCCTGACCTCACGTGAACGCCGGGCCCTGTTCGCGCACGAGCGCGCCCACCTGGCATGCCACCACCACCGCTTTCTGCTCGCGGTGCAGCTCGCCGCCCGAGCCAACCCCTTCCTTCGACCCTTGCGTTCCGCCGTCACCTACACCGCCGAACGGTGGGCGGACGAAGACGCCGCCGCCACGATCGGCAGCCGACGCACGGTAGCCGTGGCCATCGGGAAAGCCGCCCTGATCAGCCGAGGCACACCCCTACCCACCCTGGCCGGAATCGCCGCCGCCGGGCCGGTACCACGCCGCGTCGCCGCCCTCCTGGGACCGCCGCCCGCAGTGCGTGAGTGGCCTTCGGCCTTCACCGCGGTGGGCCTTGCCCTATGGGGCGCGGCGGCAGGCACCGCAGCCTCCGCTCTTTCCTCGGCTAACTCCGCCGTCACCCTGTACTTCATCCTCCACGCGGCCACCCCCCTGTAGCGGGCGGGCGAAGGCCCCGCAGCCTCACGGCGGCGGGGCCGCAACGGCGTTCCATGGCGGATGGCCTGACTCCGGGAGAAGCTGGAAGGACAGGGGGCTGAGCGGCGCGACCGCCTTTCATGAGAGGCGAAGCGATGACCGGGCCGGTGGTGGTAGGCGTGGACGGCTCGCCTTCCGCGCTGAGCGCGGTGGACACCGCGGCGCGCGAGGCGTCGTTGCGGGGTGTGGAACTGCGAGTGGTTCACGCCTTCACCTGGCCTGCCATGCACGTACCACGTGGCGGCTCGCCGTTGGGTCCGCCCACGGGGGGCCTGCGGGAGCTGGTTGAGGACATGGTGGGGCAGGCGGTCGGGCGGGCCGGAATCGTAGCGCCGGGGGTTGAGATGAGTCACGCGGTGGTCGCGGGTGAGCCGCTGATGGTCTTGGAGGCCCAGTCGCGTACGGCGCAGCTCATCGTGGTGGGCCACCGCGGGTCAGGGGGCTTCCTCAAGCTCCTGCTGGGATCGACCGCGGTTCACTTGAGCGCGCACAGCAGTTGCCCGGTGATGGTCGTACGGGGCCGGCCGGACCCGGCCGGGCCTGTGGTGGTGGCGGTGGACGGCTCCAGACAGGGGCAGGCCGCCATCGCGTTCGCATTCGCCGAGGCCGCACTGCGGGGCGCCGATCTCATGGCGTTGCACGCGTGGTCCACCTGGGCCGACCACGGCGATCACCGCCTCGGCCCACGTGCCACAGCACGATCCCGGCCGGTCCCTGGCTGAGGGACTGACCCAGCACGGGGTCTGCGGCCGGGTCGGGGGTCTGTAGGCGGCGGCCGTAGCGGGCCGCTAGGACGGTGGCGTTCACGAGCGACCCCTGCGACGGTCGGTGCGGTGGGTGCGAGCGAGGGCGGCGGTGCGGGCGAGACGGAGGGTGAGCAACTCAGGGCCGGGCCCGCCGCCGAGGGCACGAACGTGGTGGAGGTGGAGGAGCGACCGGAGGACGGCCAGGGGGTCTTTCGCGCTGATCGGCCAGAGTCCGGCGGTAGGTGGTCAGGGCGTCGGCGCGGGCAGTCCACGCGACCACCAGCGGGCGGGCGGCGGCTTCGTGGCGGTACGCGTCGGTGTCGGCCAGGACTGGATGAACGGCACCCGCTACGGCGAGGTCAAGGGCTACGACGGCCCTCCGATTCCTGCCCCGGAGCTGCCCCCAACTCGCTTGAAGCCTAGGGGAAGGGTGCGCTGAACTGCGATGATGTCGCCAGGGGTCCGTCAAGTCGAGGCTCTTGGCGTCGCGCTCCAGCACGCCCTCCGTCCGCATGATCGGCTGGTCGCCAGGCCGCAAGTCCAGCGTCTGCACGCGATTGGGTGTTGGCCTGTGAGGGATGTGCGTTGAAGCCGCGCGGCCGGTCGACTTCCCGGAGGGCCGCGCCGACGGCGAACAGCGCCGCGACGTACACGACCGAGGGGTCTTCGAAGCCCGCGAAGACCTGGTCGGCGGAGATCAGGCCGACCGCGTACACGAGCAGGGCGGAGCCGAGCGCGACGATCTCCACGGCCAGTCGGCTGCAGACGAACGGCGCGATGACGACCGCGAGCACGAGGAGGCACGGGGCCGAGGCGCTCACGGGCGTTGTCCTGCGGGGTGGCTCAGGACTACCGCTCGGTTTCCAGGTCGCTCCATACGGCTGGGAAGGAGCCGATCCCGATGTCGCGGCAGATCTTCTGGGCTGCCATGGCGACTGCCTCGGTGAAGGTGGGGAAGGCGAACTGAAGGTCGGCGAGCTGTTCGACTTTCATGCCGGATGCCATGGCGGTGGCGACGACCTGCACGATTTCGGCCGAGTACTCACCGAGTACGTGGGCTCCGAGGATGGTGTGGTGGTCGGCGTCGGCGATGAGTTTGCAGAAGCCCTCGGGGCGTCCGTCGGTGACGGGCCGCAGCAGGTTCTCGTAGAGTGCGGTCGCTGTGACCGCGCGGTGACGGCCGGCCGCTTGTGCTTCGGTGAGGCCGACCTGGCCGTACTCGGGGTCGGTGAAGCTGCCCGTGGGTACGACCGTGTACGTGGCGACGGCGGTGGGTCCGTTGACCGCGTTCTTTGCCGCAACGCGGCCTTCCAGCCTGGCCGTCTGGACCAGTTTGGAGCGGCCGTTGGCGTCTCCTACCGCGTAGATGTGCTCGACGTTGGTCCGCAGGTGGGCATCGACGGGAATGGCGTGCCGCTCCGCCGTGACACCGGCTCGTGGCAGGCCGAGATTCTGAATGTCGGCCGGCCATCCGATGGCGGCGAACACCGCGTCGAACGTCGTCCCAGTGTCCCCGTGGCGCAGTCGTACGCCGCCGCCGGCGCGCTCCAGGGACTGAACCTGGGTGGCGGTGAAGACCTCGATGCCTCGGTCGCGGAAGGCGTCGCGCATACCCGTGGAAACACTGGCATCAGCGTGGGGCAGCAGGTGGGGGCCCGCTTCGAACAGGCTGACACGTGACCCGAGGTCGGCCAGGATCGAGGCGATCTGGCAGCCGGTGTCGGCCCCCCCGATCACGGCCGCCGTGCCGGGCAGGGCCGTGAGGGCGGGAAGGTCGCCGTAGGTCATGGCCAGCTCTCCACCGGGGACGGGAAGGCCTGCCGCGTGGCCGCCGACCGCCAGGATGATCCGGTCGGCAGTCCAGGTACGGCCGTCCTCGGCCGCCAGGGTGGTGGAGTCGAGGAAGTGGACCGGACCGAGGTTCTCGGTCAGTTCGATGCCGAAGTGGCGAAGGCGGGCGCCCATGTGTTTGCGGTCGCGGGCGTAGCGGGAGACGCGGGCGCTGTTGGCGAGGATCGCCGGGAGGTTGGGTACGGGCCGGCTGCCTTCGAGGCCGAAGTCGGCCCAGGAGTTCCAGTCCCTGGCCAGGCGGGCTGCGCGGGCCAGCGTACGGACCGGGGCGGGTCCGTGGTTGAGGCTGGTGCCGCCCACCTCGACTGCTTCCAGCAGGACGGCATCGGCTCCCAGTTCACGGGCCTGCATCGCCGCTGACACGCCCGCAGCGCCACCGCCGACGACCAGCACCCTCACCGTCGTGGCTCCGGTGCCGGATCGTTGCCCGCTCTCCCGGTGAGCGCGTTCAGGCACGCCTCGGCGACGACGACGTCCTGGTCGGCGCTGCCGCCGGAGACTCCGACCGCGCCGAGGGTGGTGCCGGACTCGTCGGTGACGGGCAGGCCGCCGCCGACACAGACCAGTCCCTGGTGGCTCCACTGCAGCCCGTACGCGCGGCCGCCCGGCCGGGTGATCTCACCCAGGGCGGCGCTGGGCCGGCGGAAGAGCAGGGAGGCTCTGGCCTTCTGCCACGCCAAGTCGATGGAGCCGAGCATCGCGTCGTCCATCCTGATGAAGTGGATGAGGTGCCCGCCGGCGTCGACGATCGCGATGGACACCTGAATGCCCAGCTCCCGCGCCGCATTCATGCCGGTGTCGGTCATGCGAGCGCTGCTCGGCAGCGACAGGACATGCGGCATCGGCGCCTCCATGACGATGTGTGCGCCGGTATGCGACGCCGTGACCATTCCGCCTAGCATGATATTTATCCTGGCTCGTTTGGATCTGCACTATTTGCGGCATTGATGGACTCGGTCACCGCGGGTGGGCATTCCTCTGCTTGGCCTTGGCCCGCGACTGCCGTCGCGGGCCCGGACACGACTCGGAGCTGAGGCAATGGCGAAGAGCGTTCTCATTACCGGCGCGGGATCAGGCTTCGGCCGCGAAGCCGCACTGGAACTCATGGCGAACGGCCAGTCGGTCATCGCCGCCGTGCACCATGCCGAGCAGATCCCGGAGTTGAAGAACGCGGCGGCCGCGCGTGGCGGAACCCTGCGCGTGGAGAAGCTCGATCTGCTGTCAGAGGCAGACCGCCAGGCGGCCGCAGGCTGGGACATCGATGTGCTGGTCAACAACGCGGCCATCGGTGAGGGCGGCCCGATCTCCGAGATCCCGCTCGATCTGGTGCGGCGGGTCTTCGAGGTCAATGTCTTCGGCACCCTCGCGCTGACCCAGGGCGTCGTGCGCCGGATGGTGGAGAGAGGCCACGGCCGGGTGATCTTCGTGTCCTCGATCGCCGGACTGACCGCCGGTTCCTACCTGGGTGCGTACGCCGCCTCCAAGCATGCGCTGGAGGGCATCGCGGAGTCGATGAGCAACGAGCTCGCCCCCCACGGGGTGCAGGTGGCGACCTTGAACCCGGGGCCCTACGGGACCGGATTCAACGACGAGATGGTGCGCAGCCGCGACCGCTGGTACGACCCGGCGCGCAACTTCACCCGGCCGCAGGACATGGCCCGACTCGACGAACGGTTCGCGACGCAGTACGACCCTGCCGACCTGGTCAAAGCCATGGTGGACATGGTCACCGCCGACTCCGGCCGCTATCGCAACGTGCATCCGCAGGAGTCGGAGGACCTGGTGCGCCAACGTCAACGCGACGCGTGGACGCGTACGCAGCCACAGCCGGGGAACCACGGCACCGGCTGAGGCCGCGCAAAGGACACCAACGGAAATCCAGCCCGCGAAAAGCGCGCGAACTCACGAAGGGATCGGAACATGGCGGACGACAGGACTGCGGCGCAGCCGCAGCGGACACGGCCTGGAAAGAAGCAGGGCGCCACGGGCGAGCTGACGACCTTCTGGAAGGTGAAGGAGGGCCACGAGAAGCAGCTCAGAGAGGCGCTGGATACGCTGGACAAGTGGCCGATCGAGCAGAAGGCGCACGCCGGGCTCCTCATCGGCACCCTGCACGACCGGCGGTGGGTCCTGTTCGACAACGACACGCGCATGATGTTCTCCACGAACTACGACGGTGAGTGGGATCCCTACATCGAGGCGTTCGCCGAGCACAACGCCCCCGCCTTCGACATGATCTTCCAGCACATCGAGGGCTTCCCCGCAGGCGGCATGCGCGATCCCGACATCATGGACTACCTGATCGACCACCAGGAGACCGCTGTCGAGTACATGCGCTTCTACGACGGCACCGTGCCGGAGATCCAGCAGGCGCTGACGTTGAAGAAGGACTTCGAGGCTCTTCTGGACAGCCCGGAGTTCCAGCGGGCCGTTCGCGACCCCGCTTACCAGGAGCTGCTCGGCACTCCGCAGTTCCAGGCCCTCCTCGAGCACGCGGCGGGCTAGAGGAACCATGTCCGATCACCTGTCGTCGCCTCGTGCCCTGGAGGATCCGGCCTCCGACATCTGCGACCTGTACGCCTTTCCCAGCCCAGGGCGCCAAGGCCACCTGACGCTGGTGATGACCGTCTTCCCCCGGGCCGCCCACACAGCGTTCTTTGCCGACGATGTGGTGTGCAGGTTCAGGCTCCGTCCCGTGTCGGTCGCCGCCACGGGGGTGAAGGCGCGGTTCGCCGTCGGCGCCGATGACACCGAGCTGATCTTGGAATGCACCTTCTCGGAGCCTTCCGCGCCGACGGGCGGTGGCCGGCCCGTGCAGGTCGGCACCTGCACGACGCCCACCCATCACGAGGCGCGCGCGGTCGTGCACGACCGCTCCGGTGGCGACGGTGACGGGCTGCGGATGTTCGCCGGTCTCGTTTCGGACCCGTTCATCTTCCAGCTCGAATCGATCATGGAGACCGTCACCACCGGAAAACTGGCATTCGGGAAGGTCACCACGAACACCATGGACGGTGCCAACGTGCTCGGCATCGTTGTGGAGGTCGACTGCGCCCGCTGGCTGCCGGACCACTCCCTGGTCGCGGTCGTCGGCGAGACACTGGCAGCCGGCAAGCGGCCGGTCCGTCTGGAGCGCGTAGGCCGCCCGGAGATCAAGAACATCGGCATGCAGTGGCCCGGATACGACCCGCTCAACCGGACCATCGACCTGCGCGAGCTCTACAACCAGGAAGACGCATTCCACCTCAGGGACGACTACCTGGATGCCTACCGCAGCCGGCTGGGCGCCAACCTGAGCTTCTACGACGGCTTGGACGGCAAGACCGACTGGCCGCCGGACGAGAACGGCAACCACCCCCTCGTCGACCTGCTGCTCCAGGACTTCCTCGTCGTGGACGTGACCAAGCCGTTCGCCGAGGACACCTGGTTCGGCATCGAACAGGACATGCTCGCCGACCGCCCGCACCGCGATTGCGGCGGCCGGGCCCTCAACGACGACTTCCTCGACACCTACTACACCTTGTTCATCAGCGCCGGGAACGGGCCCCGCGTCAGCGACGGAGTCGATCAGGCGACGGTACCGGCGACCGACGACTTCCCTTATCTGGCCCCGCCCAATCCGGCTCCCGCTCCCGCCGTCGCAGAGGCAGGCCGCACATGACGACGTACACCCCACTGCAACTCGAGGACATCCAAGGCGGGGTCCTGCACCCACTGCCCTGCCCTTACGTCGGCGTGTTCACGCTCCTGCGGATCGACAACGCCGCGGCCGGACGGGAACTGCTCGCCCAGCTGATCCCCTCCCTGCGCACGGCTGAGGAACCCGCCAGCCCCGACGCCGACGCCTGGCTGAGCGTTGCCCTTACGTACAAGGGCCTGCAAGCACTGGGCGTTCCCCCGGCATCCTTGGACAGCTTCGACCCCGAGTTCCGGGCGGGTATGGCAGCTCGGGCCGACCGCCTGCACGACATCGGCGAGAGCGCACCGGCCAATTGGGAGGAGCCGCTGCGTTCTCCGGACATCCATGTGGTCCTGACCTCGATGGCTCCCGATCAGGAGCGGCTGGACACGCAGCTGGAGCGAGCCGAGGCCATGGTGTCCCGCGTCGGGGGCATCACCGTCCTCTACCGCCTGGACTGCCGTTCCTCGGACGGCCGCGAACCCTTCGGCTTCCAGGACAACATCAGTCACCCCGCCGTCGAGGGAAGCGGCATCCCGGGCTCCAACCCGAAGGAAGAACCCCTCAAAGCAGGGGAGTTCATCCTCGGCTACCCCGACGAGAGCGGCCGCATCCCTCCCGTTCCCCAGCCGGCCGTTCTCGGCCACAACGGCAGCTATCTCGTCATCCGCAAGCTCCACCAGCGGGTGGCCGCCTTCCGTCGGTACGTACGCGAACAGGCCTCGGCCTCCGATGACGAGGAGCTGGTCGCCGCGAAGATCATGGGCAGGTGGCCCAGCGGCGCACCGCTCACCCTCGCCCCGGAGCAGGACGACCCGGACCTCGGATCCGACCCGGCCCGCAACAACGATTTCGCCTACAAAGCCGACGCGGACGAGCGAGGCCTCAAGTGCCCGGTCGGCTCCCATGTGCGGCGGATGAACCCCCGCGACGCCGACGTCGTCGGCAACCCGCGTCGGCACCGGCTGCTGCGCCGGGAGGTTGTTTACGGACCGACACTGCCTGAGGGAGTGGTGGAGGACGACGCAGTCGACCGGGGAATGATCTTCGCGTGTGTCGGCGCTTCGCTGCGGCGGCAGTTCGAGTTCGTCCAGGAGGAGTGGGTGAACAGCGGGATCTTCATCGGCCATGGTCTGGAAAAGGACCCGCTGTGCGGCGCGAACCAGGGCGACGGCGTCTTCACCGTCCCGGAGCGACCCATCCGGCGCCGACTCTCAGAACTTCCGACCTTCGTCGTCACGCGTGGTGGCGACTACTTCTTCATGCCCAGCTTCACCGCGCTGCGCTGGCTCAGCCGGCTGACAGACTGACGACGAGGCGGGAGCGAATGTCCGCCGAACACCACCTGCTGTGGCTCGATGGCTCTCCACCCCCGCACCGGCGGCGAACCGACCCCAAGAGCTCAGCCGGACGCGCCATCGCGATCACTGACCAGCTCACCACCGGTCGACCAGTCCTGGGCATCGAACTCCTGCAGGGTGACCCAGATCTTCCCCTCGTCCGTACCGATGGCTCTGACGTATGCGTCGGTGAGCTCTCGGACGAGCGCACGCTTCTGCTCAGTGCTGCAGCTCGCGATGTGCTTGACCTCGATGAACGGCATGTCCAGCTCCTTCTCAAGGGGCGCGTTACGCCCCCGTCAGAAGGCGTGCGCAGACCGGTCGGCGCGAGAGCCGCACACCCGCACGAGCGGGCGATCAGTACCGCTGGGCTTTTGCGATCCGTGGTGTCAGGTTCAAGTCGGCGGGCTTGCGGCTGATGGCGAGGGGCTGGGCCAGCTCGCCGGGCTCGAGGTTCTCCGCTCCGACGATCCTGCTCTCCACGACCTTGCCGGTGGCATCCGTGAAGTCCACTTGGACGGCGTACGACGCCTTCTTGTCCGTACGGTTGGTGATGCTGACGATGAGTGCCAGAAGGCCCCCGGTCTCGGCCCTCGGCTTGCCGCGCAGTGAGACATCTGCCCCCGCGTTGCCACCGCCCGACACCTTTTCCAGCTCCCTGGCAGCAGCCTCGTTCGCCCGCAGCGTCTCGGCCGATACAGAGGCCTCGAAGGCGGAGGCGGCGGCAGACGCGGACGAGGCCGCAGCCGACGCCGACGCGAGTGCGGAGGCCGCGGCCGAACTCATCGGGGCTGGTGGCATGCCGGAGAAGGAAGCCGTGTCAGGCGGGGTCGGGCGGGGGCTGAACGTCCTGGTCGACTGATCTCCCGCACCCGTACTGCACGACGCCAGCGCGGCCACCCCCGAAACCATGGTGACCAGCGTCAATGCGACAGCCGTCACACCCCGCCCAGCCGGTGAGTGCTTCCCGGACACGGTCATAGGGCTTCCTTCCACGCTGACGGGCCGATGTCGGCATCACCTCATGTTCGATGCCGTCCTCGCCTGCCGCGACCGGGGTGGACCGACCGGGTGGGCGCTGCCGCCAAGCACTGCGCCGCAAGGCCCGGGCCTCGTTCGGCCCGGCCGCACGCCTCCGCGCCTGCAAAGCCTGACCGCAAGGGGCATGGCGCACCTACGGTCGAGCGCCCGCGAGCTGCTCGGCCAGTTCACTCTCCTCCGCAGCGCCGAGCGAGGCCTTCAAAACCGTGCCGCCGTGCTGCCGCATGGCCTCGGAGAACCTGTCCTCCGACACGATCAGGCCCATGATGGCCACGGCCGCCGACCCAGGATTGAGGAGATCTTGAACGCGTCGGCGGAATTCCTCGTCGACACCTGATTTTCCGAGCTTCCCCAGCAGTCCGCCGACCGCTGCGCCGGCAACGAACCCGACGCCGGGCAGAAGGAACAGCACGCCGAAGACGATGCCCCACACCGCCCCGGCCGCAGCCGACGGACCGATGAGACGGCTCGGCGTGTCCACGTGGGTCTCGCCCTGCACATCCACCGACACCACCGCCAGCCCGCTCACGCTGACGACGTGATCCCGGTGAAGCTCCTGCACGGTGGCGTAGGCCCGCCGGGCAGTCTCGGGATCCTCGTATCCGATCACCATCAGCTCCGACATGAACGCCTCCCGGTGTGGCGACAGGACCTCAACGCACGCTATGCCCCCGTGGGGGCTGCAGCATCCCGCCACCACGGCGTGCGCCGGGCGACGAGCTCAGCCCCGGCTCTCCGGCACTCGGAAATGCGGGAACACGGGGAGACGTCGTGGTCCGGAATGCCGATGGATGGCCGCCGTGACACGCTGAAACAGGGGATCACGCCGATCCCGGCATACGAGATCGGCCGGCTCTGCGACCCATGGAGACCGAAATGGCCAGTGACGCCAGCAGACCCCGAGCAGGTAACTCACACCCGAGTCCCTGGCATGCGCCCGTATCCGGCACCACCGTCATGGCAGCAGCCTTCATGATCTTCGGTGGAGCGATGGCGATCTTCGAAGGGATCGCGGCCATCACCAAGGACACCGTGTTCCTCGCGACGCGACACTACATCTTCGAGTTCAGCCTGGCGGGCTGGGGCTGGATCCACCTCATCCTGGGCATCGTCCTCGTCTTCGCCGGCTGTGCCGTCATCAGCGGAGCCCTGTGGGCGCGCTTCTTCGGTGTCTCCATCGCCGGGCTGGGCGCGATCGCCAACTTCCTGTGGCTCCCGTACTACCCCTTGTGGGCGCTGGTGCTCATCGCCATCAACATTCTCGTCATCTGGGCGCTGTGCACGGGTATGCACCGGGAAGCGGACGCGGGCCTGACTGCCTGACCCGGCCGTACACGACGTCCAGCCCCCGCACCCCACCGCCGGGCGGCCCCGGCGGCCCCGGCGGATCCGACGGGCCGCCCGGCGACGGTGCCCGGCCCGTCAGAAGGAGACGGCGTCGCGGATGAGCGGGCAGGTCATGCAGTGTCCGCCACCGCGCCCGCGCCCGAGTTCGCCGCCGACGATGGTGATGACCTCGACGCCGGCCTTGCGCAGCAGCGTGTTCGTCTGCGTGTTGCGGTCGTACGTGAAGACCACGCCGGGCTCCAGGGCGACCGCGTTGTTGCCGCTGTCCCACTGCTGGCGCTCGGAGGCGTACACGTCCCCGCCGGTCTCGATGACCGTCAGCCGGGGCAGCCCGAGGCCCTTGGCCACGACGTCGACGAACGGGCTCGATCCCTCGTCTGTGATCTCGACGCCCACGGGCTTGTCGCTCGGGCGCAGGGAGAAGGTGTGCACCGCATCCATGATCTTGGGATAGAGGGTGACGATGTCGCGGTCGGCAAACGTGAAGACGGTGTCGAGGTGCATGGCGGCCCGCAGCTTGGGCATGCCCGCGACGATGACGTGCTGGGCGGCGCCGTTCTTGAACAGGGAGGCGGCGACTTGAGTGATGGCCTGGCGGGAGGTGCGTTCGCTCATGCCCATCAGCACGACGCCGTTGCCGACCGGCATGATGTCGCCGCCCTCGAACGTGGCCTGTCCCCAGTTCTGTTCGGGGTCGCCCCACCATACGGTGGAGGCCTTGAAGTCGGGGTGGAAGGTGTAGATCGCCTTCATCAGGAGGGTTTCGTCGTGCCGGGCAGGCCAGTACAGCGGGTTCAGCGTGACGCCGCCGTAGAGCCAGCAGGTGGTGTCGCGGGTGTAGAGGGTGTTGGGGAGGGGCGGCATCAGGTACTCCCGCGCACCGGTCGCCTCGCGAGCGAGCGCCACGTAGCCGGACCGGAAGTCGTCCGGCAGGTCGGCGGTCGACAACCCTCCGATCAGGAAGTCGGCCAGCTCACGCGGGGCAAGGGTTTCCAAGAAGGCCCTGGTGCCGTCGAGGAGGCCGAGGCCGACCTCGTTGGCGGTGATCTTCCGGTCGAGGAGCCAGGTCCTGGCCTCGGCAATGGCCATGGTCTCGGCGAGCAGGTCGTGCAGCTCGACGACCTCGACTCCGCGCTGGGTGAGCTTGTTGACGAAGTCCGCGTGATCGCGCTGGGCGTTCTCCACCCACATGACGTCGTCGAAGAGCAGGTCGTCCGCATTGGTGGGGGTCAAGCGGCGGTGCGCGAGCCCGGGTGCGCAGACCAGGACCTTGCGGAGCCTGCCGACCTCGGAGTGGACGCCGAAGGCGGGCCGGGGGGTGCTGTCGGTGCTCAACGCGTTGCGCCTTTCGTTGGATGGATCGGGGATCAGGTATCCCGATCGGGGATCGGGGGTCAGGTACGGATCACAGCTCGATCCAGCCCACGGCCAGAGCGAGCACTCCCACGAGAGCGCCGGCGATGGAGACGGCACAGATGACGGCCTCGCCGGGGGAGAACAGGCGCCGGTTCTGCTCCCGCCGCGCCTTGACGAACAGGAACGTCGCCGGGGCGTAGAGGATGAAGGAGACCAGGACCAACTTGAGCCCGGCGGCAAAGAGCAGGAACGCCGTGTACAGCGTGGCGACCACCGCGATCGCCAGCTCCCCACGCGTGCTCCGCCCGACGGTCTCCTCGCGGCCCGGCCCGGAGGCGACCTTCACGGCGAAGGCCGCGGCGAGCAGGAAGGGGATCAGGCTCAGTGCGCTGGTCAGGTCGAGCGCGAAGTTGAACGCGTCCTCGGAGAACATCGTGACGACCAGGACGACCTGGCTCAGGGACGTGGTCATCAACAGCGCGGGAACCGGCACGTCCTCAGAGGTGGCCCGCCCCAGGAAACGGGGCATGTCCTTGTCCTTCGCGGCGACGAAGAGCACTTCCGCGGCCATGAGTGTCCAGGCCAGATAGGCGCCGAGGACGGAGACGATCAGTCCGACGCTGACGAAGACCTTGCCCCAGGTGCCGACTGCGTGCTCCAGGACACCGGCCATGGAGGGCTGGCGCAGCTCGGCGATCTCGGCCATCGGCATGATCCCGTAGGACACGATGGTGACCGAGGCGAAGACGGCGAAGACGCTGAGGAATCCCAGGACGGTGGCGCGCCCGACGTCCTCGCGCCGCTTGGCGTGCCGGGAGTAGACGCTCGCCCCCTCGACACCGAGGAAGACGAAGACGGTGGCCAGCATCGTCCCGCGGACCTGGTTGAACAGTGAACCGGCGTAGTCGGCGCCGCCCCAGTTGGCTGCGAAGACGTCCGTGTCGAGGCAGAACAGGGCGAGGACGACGAAGACGAGGATGGGCACGACCTTCGCCACGGTCACGATCTTGTTGATCGCGGCCGCCTCTTTCACTCCGCGGCGGATCAGCAGGAAGAACGCCCACAAGCCGACCGAGGAGAGGATGACGGCGAGGAGGGTGTCCCCGTCGCCGAGCGCGGGCCAGATCGCGCCGATCGTCGACATGATGAGCACCCAGTAGGTGACGTTGCCGACGCACGCGCTCGCCCAGTAGCCGAAGGCGGAGAAGAACCCGAGGTACTCCCCGAATCCGGCCTTGGCGTAGGCGTACACGCCCGCGTCGAGGTCGGGCCTGCGTACCGCGAGGGTCTGGAACACGAACGCGAGCATCAGCATGCCCGTACCGGCGATCGCCCAGGCGATCAGGGCGCCCGCAACCCCCGTCTCCTGGGCGAAGCGGCGCGGTAGGGAGAACACCCCGGCGCCGACCATCGAGCCGACCACCATCGCGGTCAGTGTCAGCAGCGTCAACTTGACGGCCGGCCGGCCTGCGGTGGTCGCCGCCGCGTCGTTGGTCTCGGCGTTGCTCATGGCTTCCTTCGTCTACGACTCTCGGTGGTGGGGGCGGCCGGCTACTGGCCGATGGAGGCCCCGGACCCGGACCCGCCCTCGGAGCCGGTCACTGACCCGGCCTCGGGCGGTGCGACTTTCTCGATCTTGAACCCGGTGATGCCGTAGAGGACGCTCAGGGCCGGGCTGGCGTAGTTGAAGATCGCGAACGGGGCGTAGGTAAGAGTGGGGACGCCGAGCACCGCTCCCATGAACGCGCCGCAGGAGTTCCACGGGACGAGCGCGGAGGTGACCGTGCCGCTGTCGGCGCAGAGACGGGACAGGTTCGTCGGTGCGAGCCCGCGCTTCTCGAACTCCAGACGGAACACCCGCGAGGGCAGAACGAGGGCGATGTACTGGTCACCGGCGACGACGTTCAGGCCGAAGGCGCAGGCGAACACGGTGAGGAACAGGCGGCCGGTGCTCTTCGCCGAGCGGATCAGCGGGTCCACGAGCCGGGCGATGAGGCCGAACTCCTCCAGCACGGCACCGAAGGTGACCGCACCGATGATCAGCCAGAGGGTGAGGAGCATGCTGTCCATGCCGCCACGTGAGAGCAGTTGGTCGATCAGCGGGATGCCGGACTGGATGGAGAATCCGTTCGCCATGGCGAGCCAGATGCCCTTCAGCGACTCGAGCACGACGTCTCCGGATCCGGCGACGAAGTCCCGCATCACGGAGGGCTGCAGGAACGCGCCGAGCACGCCCGCGAAGATGGCCGAGCCGATGAGGGCGAGCGAAGCCGGCACCTTCTTGACCGACAGGAAGGCCAGGAGGACGAGAGGCAGAAGGTTCAAGGGAGTGATGTGGTAGATGTCGCCGAGGCGGGCGAGCTCGATGTCCTCTCCCACCGGGTTGACCACGTCGGCACTCTTGACCAGGCCGATCACCAGGAAGACCGCGAAGGCGATGAAGAACGCGGGCAACGACGTCCACGCCTGGCGTTTGATGTGCTCGTGGACATCGACCTTCACCATCTGGGCGGTCAGAACCGTCGTCTCCGACAGCGGGGAGAGTTTGTCTCCGAGGTACGCGCCCGAGATCACCGCGCCGGCTGTGATCGCTGTGGACACGCCGAGCATGTCCGCGACTCCGACCAACCCCACGCCGATCGTGCCCGCGGTCGTCCAGGAACTCCCGATGCTCAGGGCGATGGCGCCGCAGATGACGGCCGTGGCGGCGTAGTACCAACTCGGTGAGAGCGCCTGGATGCCGTAGTACACCAAGGTCGGGATCGTCCCGGAAAGGTTCCACACCCCGATCAGGGCGCCCACCGCCAGGAGGATGAACACCGCGCTGGTGATCGAGGAAAGGGCGCGCTGGCCTGCCTGCTGCACCGCACTCCACGGATGGCCGTTCTTCATCGCCACCAGCGCCGCAGCCATCGCACACAGCACCAGGGCCACCTGGATCGGCCCGTCCAGTGCGTCGAGCCCGAACAGGGCCAGCGAGCCGGCGACCAGTACGGCCAGCACCACCAGGGGCACGATCGAGTCGAGCAGGGACGGCTCGCGCACCGGAGGGCCCGGCGCTTCGCCTTCTTCCTCGTCCCGCATCCCAGCCCCGTTCACGCATGGGCATCGGCCGCGACGCCGTAGCCCTCCGAGAAGTGGAATATAGCCTCATATCGGTGGATATCTCGTAGCTGAGTGAGTGTCGCGACGTGACGGCGTCCGTGTTGACGGCACCCGCTACGGCGAAGGCAAGGGCTACGACGGCGCTCCGATTCCTGCCCCGGAGCCCTGTCGGGTTGCGGAGCGCAGGGCGAAGGCCATCACCACTTCGAAGACGCCGAGCAGGACGAGCCACAGCCCCAGCAGCCGTGTCAGAGCGACCGCAGAGTCCACCGGGAAGCAGAGCACGACGATCCCGGCGACGGCGCCGAGGGCGCCCAGGCCGAAGAGCAGCCCGCGGTGCACGAGTGCGCGGTCGGCGATCGCGACGTAGGCCGTGAGCACTCCGGTCAGCAGCCAGAACACGCCCACGATCAGGGACAGTGCGCCGATCGTCTGCATCGGATGGCGCAGAACCAGGACCCCCGCCAGGAACGCCAGCATGGCGATCAGGATTCCCGCCAGTCTGCTGCCGCCCACGTCGCCGCTGTGCGAGAACGCCGTCACGAAACGGAAGCCACCGGCTACCAGGAGCTGGAGGCCGATGATCACGGCCAGGATGTGCAGCGTCTCGTCGGGCCAGACGAGTACGAGGATGCCGGGGATCAAGGTCGCGAGGGCGAAACCGAGCGCCCAGTGCCACGAACCCCCGAGCTGCTTGAGTACGTCCTCGGGATCGTTCTGCCTGCGATGCGGTGCCGCGTCGGAAAGGGACATCATGCCTCCCGGGCCGGCCGAAGGTCCCTGTAGAGGCCCTTCGAAGCCATCGGACATGCCTTGCTCGCCTGTCAGGCCCATTTTAGGCCGGTCGGACCCGGCTTGCCGATCCACCCGGTTTGCCCGTCCGGCCTCGGCCCTCCTTCCAGCATGCCTCCAGCGGCTCACCGTTCCGGGGTGGGACGTGTCATCCGTCGGGTTCTGCCGTCTTCGCGGGGGTCGAGGGGATCCGTTGGGTGAAGAACATGGCGAGGAGGGCGGTGAGGGCGAGGATGGCGAGTGCGGCACGGAGACCGTCGAGCCTCGCTGCGGTGTTCGCATCGATCGCGGCAGAGGCGACCTCCGGGCTCGTGCCCGCCCTTTCGAGGGCGGTCTTGAGCTGGGCGTCCGACATGAAGGGCACGCCGCTCTCGAGCTGGACCGACGCCTGGCTCTTGACGTCGTCCGGGATGGCCGGGTTCTGACCGATGGTGGTCAGGAAGGAGGTGGTGAGCGTGGCGATCAGGATCGATCCGGCGAGTGCCGTTCCGATCGAGGCGCCGAGGTTGGTGACGGCGTTCTGGATGCCGCCGACCTCCGCGCTCTGCTTGTCCGGGACCGCGGACACGGTGACCGCCCCGAGCTGGGAGGCCAGCGCTCCCATGCCGAGCCCGATCAGCAGGAGCGGGATGGTGACGATCTCCGCGCCCGCGTGCGCGTCCAGTGCAGCGAGCAGGGCGACCGCGCCCGCGAGCAGTGCGAGGATGCCGAGTCGCACCACCCGCCGCGGTGAGGCGTTCGGGAGGAAGCGCGGGATCAGGACGGCGGCGGCCAGCAGGGTCAGGGAGAGCGGCAGGATGCGTGCGCCGGTCATGAGCGCGGACAGTCCGAGCGCGACCGACAGGTAGAGCGGTACGACGAAGAACACGCCCATCTGTACGAGGTACTGGAAGAAGAACATCGTCAGCCCGCCGGTGAGCTGCCGGTTGCGGAGCAGGGCCGGGTCGACCAGAGGCTCTCGGTGCCGCTCCACGAGGCGGGCCTCCCAACGGAGGAAGAGCCACACCAGGAACAGGCCCACCAGCATCAGCCACACGACCAGGGAGATCCCGAACCAGGCGGGCGCACCGGGCTTCGGCAGGAACCAGCCCCACTCGCTCGAGCGGAGCACCCCGTAGACGAAGACTCCCAGCCCGAGGGCGGACAGCACGGCGCCGACCAGGTCGATGCGCCGGCGCTCGCCGACCGGCGCGTCGGCGGTGCGGCGGGCGAGCACCAGGATGGCGAGCACGATGGCGACTTCACCGGCGAAGACCCAGCGCCAGGAGAAGTACGTCGTGGCGATGCCCCCGATGATCGGCCCGACCGCGATCGCCACGGCTCCGGAGGCGGCCACCAGTCCGTACGCGCCCGGCCGGCGCTCCGCCGTGAAGTTGCCGGCGACCAGCGCGACGATCGCGGGCAGGATGAGCGCGGCTCCGATGCCCTCGAGGAACGACCAGCCCAGCAGGAGCACGGGCAGGTTCGGGGCCAGCGCGGTGATCAGGGATCCGCAGCCGTAGATCACGCAGCCGATCAGGAATGCCCGCTTGTGGCCGATGAGCGCGCCGACCTTGCCGCCGGGGATCATGAACATCGCCATCACGAGGGTGTAGGCCGTGATCGCGCCCTGGACCCCGGTCACGGTCGTACCCACGTCGTCGGCCACCGTCGCGATCGACACATTCATGACGGAGCTGTCGAGCGCCATCAAGAACTGGCCGGCAGCGAGGGTCAGCAGTACGACCCCCGCCCCTGCCGTCTTCGCGGGTGTGCCTGCCTCGGGTGCCATGGCAGCACGCTCCCAGTGGCTCGAGCCCGCCTGACCCAGACCCGCCGAAAGGGTCAGCTGGTTGGCGGCAGCCGAGCACCGACAGTGTGCCCCGTGAGGGCCGGCGTCCAGCGTGGTGGACGTGCGTGTGGGCCCCGGCGAGCTCAGGCTGGGGAGGTGGGGGTGGCAAGGAGATGGGTATGACCAGTCCAGCTGAGAGGGCCCGACGTGGCAGGTCAGCCAGACAGCAGGTGACCCGGACCTCGCACGGGCGGTGGACGGCGGCGGAGGACCGTCCCGACCCGCTCGACGTGCTGGAGCGGCAGGCCGCCGACCGCGTCGTCGAGCTGCTGCCGATCCGATACGGGCGGATGGCGGCCTCCCCGTTCGCGTTCCTGCGCGGCGCAGCCGCTGTGATGGCCGCGGACCTGGCGGCGAAACCCGGCACGGGCCTGACCGTCCAGCTCTGCGGCGACGCCCACCTGCTGAACTTCGGCCTCTTCGCCTCACCCGAGCGGGCCCTGCTGTTCGACCTCAACGACTTCGACGAAACCCTGCCCGGCCCCTTCGAATGGGACGTCAAACGGCTCGCCGCCAGCACGGCCGTGGCCGCCCTCGACAACGGCCACGGCGACGACCACGCGTGGCGGATCGCCCTCGCCGCCACCCAGGCATACCGGCTGTCCATGCGAAGGCTGGCTGAACAGGGCGAACTCGTCGTCTGGTACCAGCGGTTCGACGCGGCCGAGGTAATCCCACTGATCCGCGAGAGCAAGCTGCGAAGCAGGGTCGAGACGAGCCTGGCTCGGGCCCGGCGGCGTACCAGTCTTCAGGCACTCGCCAAGCTCACCGAGATCCGGGACGGCCATCGGCGCATCATCCACGACCCGCCCCTGCTCGAGCCCCTGACCTCGCCTGAGAGCCAGGGCGTCGGTGAGATCTTCAGCGAATACCGCGGCACACTTCCCGAAGAGCGACGCCTCCTGCTCGACCGCTACCGGTTCGTCGAAGCAGCACGGAAGGCCGTCGGCGTCGGTAGCGTCGGCACCCGCTGTTTCATCGTCCTGCTGATGGGCCGCGACGAGGAGGACCCGCTCTTCCTCCAGATCAAGGAGGCCGGACGTTCGGTGCTGGAGGACCATCTCCCTGCCGGCAGCCACGGCCATCACGGTCACCGGGTGGTCGCGGGACAGAAACTCCTCCAGTCGGCCGGAGACATCTTCCTCGGCTGGACGACCGGACCGGCCGGGCGCGACTTCTACGTCCGGCAACTGCGCGACATGAAGGGGTCGGCCGTCGTGGAGACCATGACGCCGGACATGCTCCGTCAGTACGCGGAACTGTGCGGCACGGCATTGGCCCGTGCGCACGCACGCTCCGGCGACCGCATCGCCATCGCCGGGTACCTCGGCAAAGGCGACACCTTCGACCGCGCCATAGCCGACTTCGCACTTCATTACGCGGACCAGACAGTCCAGGACCACGCCCTGCTCACCGCAGCCATCTCCGAAGGAACCATCACCGCCACCCACGGCATCTGACCGAATCCTTCGATCGTCGGTTATGCGCTGGGAGTGGTTCGGTGCGAGGAATCGTGTGGCGGCTCGGGCCGTCCCGGGGTCACCAGTCGGTTGCGGCGTGAACGCCCGTCCGTGGCCAATGTCGGCACGGTGCGGCGCAGTCGGAGCGACGCAGCGCCGGCGCCATGAGGAACGCGAGGGCGGGCGAGGGCAAGACCGGTGCTGAAGCGGTGGGGATGTGGCGCGGGTCTCTCCGTTCACGTATCGCCTTCAGGGCGGTGGGCGCTGAAACCCCGTTTCCCGCGCGGTCCTTGAGCGGGACCGGCGCCTGCGCCCTCTTCGGGGCCGGCGGCCCTTGCGGGTCACGGTCGGGATCAGGCCCGCGCGGTCGATCCACTGATCCGCGAGCCGTAGGTCGGGGGCCTCCACCGGCAGGCGGGGCAGGTAGCGGGAGAGTTCGCGGACCTCCAGTACGGCGACGGGTGTGAGAGGTCAGGGCGTCTCCGTACGGTTCTCCCGTCGCGGTGAGTACGCGGTGGCGGTGCACCAGGACCGGGCGACCGGCCGGGACGCCCAGCAGGCGGGCCAGGGTGGCGGAGACCGGCGCGGCGAACATGGAGCTCTGCCCGGTCCCCACGGCCATTGCGGGGAGGAGCAGTCCGGCGCCGTAGCCCGTCGCGGGTCCCGCAAGGGCGGGTGCCGCAGGGGAGTCGGCCCTCGCGGCGCGGGTCCCGCGGCGGTCGGTGGACACCAGCCCCTGCTCGCGCAGTTGCTGGAGTGCGGCCCGGACGGTCTGACGGTTGACGCCGAACTCGGCGGCGGTGGTGGCGAGGTTTCGGCGGGAGGGGCGGCGAAGACCCTCGACCCCTCGGCCGCGTTCAGCCTGGCGTGATCCGCGGCTCGTAGAAAGCGCTTTCTGGAGTGGGTATGCGGGGTGAACGCGACTTGCGAACTGTCGGTTCACTGCTTGCCGGACCCGTCCCCATGCGCAAAGCGTCCCGCAGTGAGTCAAAGCCCCTTCCCGCTACCGGAACCGAGCGTTCGGTTGTTCTACGCGCGTCAGAATCCCTGCCGCCCCGTCGGAACCCACTATTGGAGGGGGTCTGGTTTGGGTCATCTACCAGAGATGTTCGTCCGGTGACGCCAAGCGGGCCAACGTGTGGAGAGAATCCCGGCCAACGGGCGTTGAGCGGTCACCCCTTCCGCCCGGATCGGCATGATCAGTAACGGAACGCGGAAGAAAATCAGGGGAACAGACCCGTGCGACGAAGAACTTTCGGGCAGGCCGCCACCATGGTTGTACTCGGTCTGCTGGTTCCGCTGTCCGGATGTGGTGCCTCCCCGGGCAGCGCGGGGGACGCAGGGACGCTGGTCCTCGTGGCCGCCGAGTACGGGGACACTCAGGCCACCAGTTCCGAGGCCTTCTGGTCCAAGGTGACCGATGATTTCACCGCCGCGAACCCCGGTATCAGGGTCGAGGTCACGCTCCTTCCGTGGGCCGACATCGATCGTGAGGTCACCGAAATGGTGAAGGACGGCAAGGCTCCGGACATCGCCCTCATGGGCTCCTACTCGGACTTCGCCGCCCAGGGCAGGCTCTATTCCGCGGACGAGCTGCTCTCGGTCAGCGCCGAGGCGAACTTCCTCGCGCCGCTCGCCGATTCCGGCTCCATCGGAAGCACCCTCTACGGTCTGCCGTTCGTGGCGAGCAGCCGCCTCCTCTTCTACAACGAGACGCTCTTCGCCAAGGCCGGCGTCAAGGCCCCCAAGACCTGGAGCGAACTCAAGGCCGCCGCGAAAGCCCTCAAGACCAAGGGGGTGGAGTACCCGTACGCCCTGCCCCTCGGCCCGGAGGAGGCCCACGCCGAGGCGATGATCTGGGAACTCAGCAACGGTGGCGGATACGCCGACAGCAGCGGCAACTACAGCCTCGCCTCCGCCCAGAACATCAAGACGTGGAACTGGGTGAAGAACGAGCTGGTCGCTCCGGGGCTCACCGGACCGGTCCCGCCGTCGAAGCTCAACCGCGCCGAGGCCTTCGCCGCCTTCCTGCGGGGCGAGGTCGGCATGCTCAACGGGTACCCCTCGCTGTACCACCAGGCGCGCGCCAAGGGCATGGACGTCGGGACCGTGGCGATGCCGGTCTCGGGCACCCTCGGATCCGGGGAGGCCCCGCCCACGGTGGGCGTGGCCGACTGGATGATGGCGTTCAAGCAGAACGGCAAGCGGACGGAGATCGGCAAGTTCCTGGAGTTCGTCTACCAGGACAAGAACCTCTCGGACTTCGCCGGCCGCTACCACCTGTTGCCCTCCACGGTCTCCGCCTCACGCGCCCTGGCCGGCAGCGAGGGCATGGACAAGACCGACAACGAGTTCCTGACCGCTCTGGAGAGCGCCCGGCTCTATCCGGTGAACGACCCGTCCTGGATGGTGGTCAGCGACACGATCAAGCGCAACATCGGCCGCGCCGTGGAACCGGGCGGAGACCCGAAGCGCGTACTCGAAGAGATCGCGGCGAAGGCGAAGCAGGCCGGCGAACAGGGCTGAGGCCGACGCGACGCGGAGTCACCGGCTGGGGGACGGCCGCACGGTGCTCGCCGCCGCCGATCCCGATCCGCTGCAGGCGGCACTGGACGCGGTGTGGGACGCGGTGAACACGTACGGCGAGCGCTGCCCAGAGCTGCTGGAGGGCATCCGGTCGGCGTGCGCCGACCAGGTGGAGGAGTAGGCAGACCTGCTGTCCTGCTGTCCTGCCGTCGGTACACCGGGAGTCGCGCCCGGTGAGTCCCCTACGGAGCGCGGTGGACGCGGGCGAGGACGAGAACGGTGTCGTCGGTCGGCGGGGTGGGCAGCAGGCTCGCGAGGATGTGGTCCGCCATTGCTTCCAAGGGCCTTGGGGATCTTCGTAGTTCGACGCTCAATGCTTCCAGGCCGGCATCGATGTCCCGGCCGCGCGCCTCGATGAGGCCGTCGGTGTACAGGGCGAGGGTCGCGTTCTCGGGGAGTTCGATCGCGGTCGTTCGGAAGGGGAAGCCACCGACGCCGAGAGGAACTCCCAGGACCTCGTCGATGCTCTCCACTGTGCCGTCCGGCCGGAGCAACAGGGGCGGGGGATGGCCGGCGCTGGCGATGCGGGCGCGTCCGGTCTTCGGGTCGTAGACGATGTACAGGCACGTCGCCAGCTCGATGCCCGCCTCCTGGGCGCACGCGTCGAGTTCGGTGAGCAGGTCGGCGGGCTCGCTGTCGTGCCTGGCCAGGGCCTTGGTGGTGATGCGGAGGCGGCCCATGGCGGCGGCGGCCGACACTCCGTGGCCCATCACGTCGCCCACCACGAGGACGACCCGGCCGTCAGGGAGGTTGATCACGTCGTACCAGTCGCCTCCGACCTCGGTGATTCGGCTGCCGGGTACGTACCGGTGGGCCACGTCCACGTACGGGCTGGTCGCCAACGCGCTGGGCAGCAAGGCCCGCTGCAGTGTGAGGGCGATGTCCTGGACACGGCTGTACAGACGGGCGTTGTCCAGACAGATGGCAGCACGTGAGGCGAGCTCACTCGCAAGGCTGACGTCGTCCTTGGTGAAGACCGGCCGGTCCACGGACCGGCCGAACATGGCGATCCCCTGGACGGTGCCCCTGGCGATGAGCGGGGCGACGAGGACGCAGGCCAACCCGCTCTCGGCGAAGAGCCGGGCGCGTGACTCGATGAGGACCGTCCGGGCCAGGAACTCCTCGTTCACCACGGCTGAGATGGCACGACCCGTCCGCAGCATGTCGTGGATGACGGAGCCGGGCGGATACCGCACCGTCGCCACCCCGCTCACGAGCTCGGTGGCGGGAGGGGGCAGGATCGTCCCGGATGCGATCCGGCGGGTGATCAGCGGCCGCGCCGGATCAAAGTCCGCTGCCTCGTCCATCCACTCCACGAGTTCGACGACTGCGCCGTCGCAGAAGTCCGGCATCGACGCGTCGACCAGCTCCTGGGCCGTGAGGTTCACGTCCAGGGTGGTTCCGATGCGGGTGGAGGCCCCATCGAGCAGCGCCAGCCTTCGACGGCTGGCGGTGGCTTCGAGGATGGCATGTTCCCGGTCGGTCACGTCCACCATCAGCCCGCCCACCCCGGGGCGCGAGCCGACTGCCTGGGTCAGGGGGAAGAAGCTCACCGACCGTACCTGGTCACGGTCCGGATGCCCGCGCGGGCGCATGCCCACCAGCGTCCCCACGACCGGTGGCCCGCCCAGGGCGACGGTCCGGAGCATGCTCTGGTACTCGCCGCCGTCGGACATGATCATGATTTCGTCCATGGGCCGCCCGAGGTGCGACGCGATCGGGAGGCCGTCCATGTCGGCGAGCGCCTGGTTGAGGTGGACGTACCGGAGGTCCGGGTCGAGCATGACCAGGCCGATGGGGCAGGTCTCGAAGAGGGCGTCGAGGAAGGCGAGGTTTGTCTTGACCCGGTCGAGCTCGTCGCTGCGGCTCGCCAGGGCCATCACCACCGAACGCCCTCCGGCTCCCTTTACGGAGAAGGCCCGGAAACCGCACTCGAAGTGCGTGGCGTCACGATGCCGTGCCGTCAGCCGGCCCCTCCAGTACCCGAGGGTCCGGCCCCGTTCCGTGAGCCGGGCGCAAGCATCGGAGGCGCTCCGGGGCCCGTCGGCGAAGAGCACGGCGCCGGGCCTGGACAGGACGGCGGTGGATTCGTACCCGAAGAGGTCCCGCGCACCGGGCCCCCAGTAGCAGACGCGGTCGCCGTCATCGACACCGAAGACGGCCACGGGCACGTGCTCCAGCATCGCCCCCGGCTCGGACCAGAACGGGCCGTGAGCGTCCTCGCCCCCCGGCAGAGCCGATGGCACGAGATGTCCCCTTCCACCCGCCGTACCCACCATTATGCGGGCCCCGGCGGCGGGCGCGCGGTGGGGGCGAGGTCAGCTGTTCTCCAGTAGTGCCTGCCGATGTACTGGCCCGGGGCGCCACCGCGGTGCCTCGTACGACGAGAAGAACATGTACAGCTGATGCCGATGTCGTGTCGGCCGGCCCCGGGCGGCGCCCCGGCGGCCGGTCGGCGGGGCGGCTCGTCACCCGGTGTTCGCCGCGGATTCCCGCCCTCGCGGTTGCGGACGGGACCCGGTGCAGCGCCGTCCACGGTGCGGGCGGCCGATTGACCGGCTCGCGCCGCCCCGGCTATGTTGCGCGCCATGTACCGATCCGCGCTTCTGACGACACGAGGTCACGTCGACCTGAAGCGTGTCTGCTCCGCCGCGTGTCAGTGGTCCTGACCGTACGGCGACCGCGCGGATCCCTCGTCTTCGTCCTGCCCGCAGGCGGGCCCGGAGCCTGAGCTCCCGCAGTGTCCCCGCGTTCTGGTGAACAGCGCTCCCTCCTTGGAGCTTCCCGTACACGCCCCTGCCCGGAGCCGGCCGCCCGTCGCGAGCCGGTCCCGGCGTCCGGGCGTCGCGTGCCACCGCACAGGACCTGGAAGGCCCCCGTGGACAGATCGAAGACCTCAGCCGCCCGCCTCGCTCCGCTGCGTCGTTCCGACATCCCACCGGCCGGTGCGAACCCGCTGCGCAGGGCCTCCGGCACCGGAGCGGTGC
Source organism: Streptomyces sp. NPDC059957 (assembly GCF_042730015.1). Lineage (NCBI taxonomy): Bacteria > Bacillati > Actinomycetota > Actinomycetes > Kitasatosporales > Streptomycetaceae > Streptomyces > Streptomyces sp. NPDC059957. The sequence goes on from NZ_JBHWMB010000003.1 coordinate 203,748, forward strand.
TGGGCGCCGTCCTCGACCACGGTCCCGTCGCCCGCAGCACCATCGCCCGGCTCACCGGGCTCTCGCCCGCGTCGGTCAGCGGGCACTGCGGGGCGCTGCTGGACCGGGGGCTGGTCAGGGAAGGCCCCGAGACCGCGGGACCCCGGGGGCTGGGCCGCCCTTTCATCCCGGTGGAGATCGACACCAGCCGCTTCCTCGTCGCCGGGGCGCACATCGCGGTTCCCCACGTGACGCTCTCCCTGATGGACCTGACCGGGCGGATCGTCGCGGAGGAGCGCCGACCCCACGAGGGCACCGAACCCGGGCGGGTGCTCGCCCGGGTGGCGGCCGGACTGCCCCGGCTGCTGGCCGCGCACGGGGCCGGGAGGACGGCACTGGCCCTGGGCGTCGCCACCGGGCACTGGGTCGATCCCGAAGCCGGCACCGTGGTGCACCACCCCCAACTGGGCTGGCGGGGCGTTCCCGTACGGGACGAGCTGGCCAGGGCGACCGGCGTGCCCGTGCACCTCGACAGTCATTCGCGGGCCCTCGCGCGGGCCGAGCAGCTCTTCGGTGACGTGGGCACCCGCGGCAGCGCCGTCGTGCTGTTCGTCGGCAACGTCGTCGACGCGGCGTTCGTCACCGCGGGCGCCGTGCACCAGGGACCCCGCTTCGGTGCGGGCAACGTGGCGCACCTGCCGGTGGGCACCGCCTCCGCCGGCGCCTGCTGTACCTGTGGCACGGCCGGCTGCCTCCAGTCCGAGGTCTCGGAGCCGGCCATGGTGCGACGGGCCGTCGAACGGGGCCTGCCCGTCACGAGGTTCGCCGAGCTGCTGGACCTCGCCGTCGGGGGCGACCCCGTGGCGGCCGAGCTGTTCCGGCAGCGGGCCCGGCTCACGGGCCGGGCGGCCGCGGTCCTGCTGGACATGTTCGACCCCGAGGTGCTGGTCGTGGTCGAACCGGGAACGGGCCGACTGCCTTCGTGCATGGAGGAGTTGCGGGCGGAGGTGGAGGCGCGGTCCCTGGTGTGCGACGACGCCGCCCGGTCCGTCGTACCGAGCAGCTTCACGGGTTCGGTGCTCGCGACGGCGGGCGCGGCCGTCGCCCTGGGCGCCCTGCACGACGACCCGCTCGGTCCGTGGCCCGCGTTGCCCGCCGTGTCCTGACCGGTCGCGGTGCCGTCGTCGAGCCGTCGTCGCGCTGTCGCGGCGCGGTCGCGGTGCCGTGCCGCTCGCCTCCGGAAAGCGACTTAATTCAGAAAGTTGCATTGTTGACCCGGTCGTCTCCCGAAAGAGAGACTGGATTCATGAACAGCCCGCAGAGGAACCGACGGTACGCGCACCGCTCCTGTTGTTGTTGACACGAGAGCCGGCGGCGCTTCCACTGCCGTCATGACGCGCTGCACCTTTCCTTTCGCGTACGCCCTTCCGCGGCATTCCCGAGCTTGACCGGCACTTCGCCGGTCCGTGCTCTGCCGCGCCCAATTCTTCCGTGACCCGGTTCCTGCCGTCCTTTTCCGCACCGCCGTTTCCGGCGGCCGCCGCGCAACGGCAGCGACACGCGCACGGCACCATTCACCTTGGGGGAACCTTGAGCATTTCCTTGTCCTCGCATCCGGTGGCGGGCCTGGTCGAGCCCGCCCGTTTCAAGCAGGCCTTCCGCGCCTACCCGGGCGGTGTCGTGGTGGTCACGGCCGACTCCGGGGCGGGCCCGGTCGGTTTCACGGCCACGTCCCTGGCCTCGGTGTCCCTCGACCCGCCCCTCGTCTCCTTCGGCATCGCGAAGAGCTCCTCGTCGTGGCCGCACCTGGAGCGGGCCGAATCGGTCGTGGTCAACTTCCTCGACTCCGCCCAGGAGGGACTGGCCAGGCGCTTCGCGACCAGCGGCATCGACCGCTTCGCCGCCCCGACCCGATGGCAGCGGCTGCCCGAGGGCGAACCGGTCCTCGACGGGGTCGCGGGCTGGCTCCGCCTCGCGGTCGAACAGCTCGTACCGGCAGGAGACGCGCACATCGTCGTGGCGCGCGTCGTCGAGGCCTGGCAGGCCGATGCGGGCCGGCCCCTGCTCTTCCACAACGGCTCCTACCAATCGCTGTGAACCCCGGCGACCGGCGAATCCCCGTCATGAGAACAGGAACGTCCATGCCCTCCCGCACTTCCTCGTCCCCAGTGGGGCGCAGAGGATTCCTCACGCTCGCCGGCAGCGCCTTTCTGGCCGCCGCCGGATGCGCCCCCCAGACCACGAACGCAGCCCATTCCGGACCCGTGGGCGAGCTGCCCACCGGACCGCCGCCCGCCGGAACCTCCCTGGCCGTGGCCGTGCGGACCTCGCAGATCCAACTGGCCACGTCCGGACTCGACAAGAACCTTCCCTTCAAAGTCTCCTCGTGGGTCAATCTCAACGCGGGCCCCGACATCATCCAGGGATTCCGGGCACGCTCGATCGACATCGCGAGCAATGCGGGAATTCCGCCGATCCAGGCCGAAGCGATCGGCGTGAAGGCCCGGATCGTCGCCGTGCAGGAACGCCCCAAGCCCACCTACACGTTCGCCACCGCGCCCGGTTCGTCCATCAGGGCCGCAGAGGACTTCAAGGGCAAGAAGATCGCCTTCTCCCAGGGGCAGGCTCAGGGCGTGGTCGTCCTGCGGGCCCTGAAGAAGGCCGGACTCGCCCATTCCGACGTCCAGCTCGTGGCGCTGCCGAGCACGCAGTTCCTCACCGCGCTCCAGTCGAAGCAGGTCGATGTCGCGCCCCTGGGCGAGCCGACCCTGACCAAGTACCTGACGCAGTACGGGAAGGACGGCGCCCGCGGCATACCGACCGAGGTCGTCGACCTGCTCACCGTCCTGTGGGCGCCGCTGGAAGTACTGGGCGACCCGGCGAAGGCGGCCGCCATACGCAGCTACGTCGCGCTCTGGGCGCAGGGCGTGGCCTGGGCGTGGGACAACTCCGGCCAGTGGATCGACGCGTACTACGTCAAGGACCAGGGCGTCAGCGCGGCCGACGGACGGCGCATCGTCGACTCCCTCGCGAAGCCCCGGTTCCCGGCGAACTGGGACAACGCCATCCGGTGGGAGCAGGAGACGGCGGACCTGATGGCGGAGGGCGGCTTCGTACCGAAGATCGACGCCAAGTCCCTGTTCGACCGGCGGTTCGAGGGCCTCGCGGCCGCGGCCGTCCCGGCCGGATTCCGGGAGGGGGCATGAGCGAGGCACTGACGGACCTGCGCGTGCAGACACCGGACCCCGGGGCCCTGGCGGACCATCCCGGGCCGGTGAAGGCGGAGACCGGAGGGGCCGGCGAGACCGGCACCGTCATCGGCAGGACCGCTGCCGGTGCCGACCCGGCCGGCGCCGTGGCGGAGCCTGCGGGTACGCGCCCCGGACGACGGCGCCCCGTCGGGCGCAAGGCCCGGCGGCTGGGGCCCGGTCGCGGCGTCCCCTTCGGCCGGCTGCTGGGTCCCGCGCTGCTCATCGCCGTCTGGTGGACGGCGTCCGCCGCGGGCTTCCTCGACCCCCGCATCCTCTCCGGCCCCGGCACCGTGATCGCCACCGCGGGCGATCTCGTGGCGAACGGCCGGCTGCAGGGCAACGTCCTCATCTCGCTCCAACGCGCAGGCCTCGGGCTGCTGTTCGGAGTCCTCGTGGGGGTCGCGGCCGCCGTGATCGCCGGACTCAGCCGCACCGGTGAGTACCTCGTGGACGGGCCGCTCCAGATCAAGCGCGCCATCCCGTCACTGGCGATGCTGCCCCTGCTCATCCTCTGGCTCGGCATCGGCGAACAGATGAAGGTCACCGTCATCGCCCTCGGCGTCGCGGTGAACATGTACATCAACACCTACGCGTCGCTCACCAGCATCGACAACCGCCACGTCGAACTCGCCGAGGTGCTGGGGCTGAGCCGGTGGCGGTTCCTGCGCAAGGTGGTCCTCCCGGGCTCCCTGCCCGGATTCTTCGTCGGACTGCGGCTCGGCGTCACCTCGGCCTGGCTGGGCCTGATCGTCGTCGAGCAGATCAACGCCACCAGCGGCATCGGCTACATGATGTTCCAGGCCCAGCAGTACGCGCAGTCCGACGTGATCATCGTCGGCCTGGTGGCCTACGGGATCTTCGGCTTCTCCTCCGACGCACTGGTCCGCGCCATCGAACGGAGGGCCCTGTCATGGCGGCGCACGCTGGCGGGCTGACCGCCGAGTCGGGTACCCGGGTACGGGAACTCGCCCCGCCCGCGGTGCGCACCCGCGGGCTGGTCCGCCGCTTCGGTGACCGGATCATCCTCTCGGAACTCGATCTCACCCTCGGCGCGGGCGAGTTCACGGCGCTCCTGGGCCGCAGCGGCTCCGGCAAGTCGACCCTGCTGCGCGCCGTGGCCGGCCTCGACCACGAGGTCGAGGGAGCGGGCGAGCTGACCGTCCCCGACCGGGTCTCCCTCTCCTTCCAGGACTCCCGCCTGCTGCCCTGGCTGCGGGTGCTGGACAACGTCACCCTCGGACTGCGCGGACCCGGCGTCCGCGAACGCGGAGTCCGGGCCCTGGCCGAGGTCGGACTCGCAGGCCGGGAGCGCGCCTGGTCCCACGAACTGTCCGGCGGCGAACAGCAGCGCGCCGCCCTGGCCCGCGCCCTGGTCAGCGACCCCGAACTGCTCCTGGCCGACGAGCCGTTCGGCGCCCTCGACGCCCTGACCCGCATCCGCATGCACGGACTGCTGCGCGAACTCTACGAACGCCACCGTCCCGCCGTGCTCCTCGTCACCCACGACGTGGACGAGGCGGTGGAGCTCGCCGACCGCGTGCTCGTCCTGGACGAGGGCCGCATCTGCCTCGACCTCGCCGTCGACCTGCCCACCCCCCGGAGCCGGCGCCACCCCGGTTTCCAGGAGTACCGGGACACCCTGCTGGCCGCCCTCGGCGTATCGGAGCACCCGACGCCCACCGCGGCCACCGCGGCCAGCGTGCCCACCGCGCCGACAGCGCCGACCGCGCCCGCCGCGGCCGCCGACCATCACCAGAAGGGCGACCCCGATGTCGCGAACACCTGAGCGCAAACCCCTCCACCTCAACGCCTTCCTGATGTCGGTGGGCCACCACGAGGCGTCGTGGCGGCTCCCCGAGAGCCCCGCCGACGGCGGCACCGGCATCGCGCATTACCAGAACCTCGCCCGCATCGCCGAACGCGGCCTGCTCGACTCGGTGTTCCTCGCCGACAGCCCCGTCCTGCAGGGCGACCCCGGGCGCCGGCCCTCCAGCAAGCTGGAACCGACCATCCTGCTGACCGCCCTGGCCGCGGTCACCAGCCGGATCGGTCTGATCGCCACCGCCTCCACCAGCTACAACGAACCCTTCAACCTGGCGCGGAGGTTCGCCTCCCTCGACCACGTATCGAACGGCCGTGCCGGGTGGAACATCGTCACCACGGCAGGCGCCGAGGCCGCACGCAACTTCGGCCTCGACGACACCCCGCTGCACCACGAGCGCTACCGGCGCGCCGCCGAGTTCGTCGACGTCGCGACGAAGCTCTGGGACAGCTGGTCCGACGACGCCGTCGTGGCGGACAAGGAAGCCGGCGTCCACACCCTGGCCGACCGGGTCCGCCCCATCGGGCACCGAGGCGAGTTCTTCCGCGTCGACGGCCCGCTCAACGTGGAGCGCTCCCCCCAGGGGCACCCCCTCCTCGTACAGGCCGGCTCCAGCGAGGACGGCAAGGACTTCGCGGCACGCTACGCGGAGGCGGTGTTCACCGCGCAGCAGACCCTCGAAGAGGCGACGGCCTTCTACAAGGACGTCAAGCGGCGCGCCCTGGCCCTCGGCCGGGACCCGGACGGCATCAAGATCCTTCCGGGCATCGTCCCCGTCATCGCGGACACCGAGGCCGAGGCCCGCGAACTGGACGCCGAACTGGACCGGCTCATCGTCCCCGAGTACGCCAAGCGGCAGCTGGCCCTGCGGATCGGCATCGCCCCGGAGGCCCTGGACCTGGACTCGGAACTGCCGGCGGACATCCCCACCGAGGACGAGATCGAGGGGGCCAAGAGCCGCTACACCCTCGTCGTCGAACTGGCCCGCCGCGAACGGCTGACCGTACGGCAGCTGATCGGACGCCTCGGCGGAGGCCGCGGGCACCGCACCTTCGCGGGCACCGCCGAGCAGGTCGCCGACACCATCGAGCACTGGTACGACAGCGGAGCCGCCGACGGCTTCAACATCATGCCGGCGGTGCTGCCCTCCGGGCTGGAGCGCTTCGTGGACCAGGTGGTCCCGATCCTCCAGGAACGCGGCCTGTTCCGCACCGAGTACACCGGCACGACCCTGCGCGAGCACTACGGCCTCCCGCGCCCCGCGGGACACCCGTCCGACCGCTCCGCCGCGCCCGCCGGCCACCCCGGCACCGGCCTGGTGGAGGCCCGGTGACGGGCTGTCCCACCGCCACCACGCAGCCGGCCGCCGCGCACGACGCGGCGGCCGGTCCCGCGGGCGGACCACCGGCCGAAAGCTGGGCCCGGCGGCTCGTCGGCTACTGCCTGCGGCACCGCACCGACGTCCTGCTGGCCTTCGGAGCCGCCGCGGTGGCGGCCGTCGCCGCCGCCTGCCTGCCGCTCGTACTGCGCCACGTGGTCGACGAGGTCGCCGCCGCGGACGGCGGAGCCCTGGCCCCCTGGATCGTGCTCCTCGGCTCCCTCGGCGCGGTCCGCTTCGGGGCGTCCTTCGTACGCCGCTACCGCTCGGGGCGGCTCTCCCTCGCAGTCCAGTACGACCTGCGGGGCGACGCCTTCGCCTCCCTGCTGCGGTTCGGCGGGCCCCAGCAGGACGGCCTGCGCACCGGGGAGGTCGTGAGCAGGTCCATCTCGGACATCACCCTCATCCAGACCCTGCTCCAGTTCCTGCCCAACCTCACGGGCAACGCGATGATGTTCTGCGTCTCCCTCGTCTTCATGGCCTGGCTCTCACCGCTCCTCACCGTGGTCGCCCTGATCGTCGGACCGGCCCTGTGGATGATCGCCCTGCACAGCCGCCGCACCCTCTTCCCGGCCAACTGGCACGCCCAGCAGGAGGCCGCCGAGGTGGCGTCCACCGTCGAGGCCACCGTCACCGGGGTGCGCGTCGTCAAGGGCTTCGGCCAGGAGCACCGCGAACTGCGCGGGCTCGAGGAACGGGTCCGCGCGCTCTTCGCCTCCCGGCTGCGCGTGGTCGCCTTCACCAGCCGCTACAACCCCGCGCTGCAAGCCGTACCCGCCCTGGGCCAAGTGGCGGTGCTCGCCCTCGGCGGCTGGCTCGCCATCGACGGCCGGCTGTCCCTGGGCACGTTCCTCGCCTTCACCGCCTACCTCGGATCCCTCGTCACACCGGTGCGCCAGGTCGCCACCCTCCTCACCGTCTGGCAGCAGGCCCGGGCGGGCGCCGAACGCGTCCTGGAGATCATCGACGAAGCACCCGCGATCGACGACGCACCCGGCGCACACCACCTCGGACCCGCCGCCCCGGCCCTGTCCTGGCGCGGGGTGACCTTCGGCTACGGCGAGGCCGCGCCACTGCTGTCCGGCTTCAGCCTGGACGTACGGCCGGGGGAGACGCTCGCACTCGTCGGCCCGGCCGGATGCGGCAAGTCGACGGTCGCCGCGCTCCTGCCCCGGTTCTACGACACCCGGCAGGGCGCCGTGTCCGTCGGCGGCCACGACGTACGGGACCTCACCCTGGCCTCCCTGCGGTCCCGGATCGGCTTCGTCTTCGAGGAGAGCCTCCTCCTGTCGGACTCCATCCGCGCCAACATCGCGTACGGGAACCCGGACGCGACCGACGCGCAGATCCGCGAGGCGGCCCGGCTCGCCCGGGCCGACGAGTTCATCGACCGGCTCCCCGACGGATACGACACGGCCGTCGGCGAACAGGGGCTGACGCTCTCCGGCGGCCAGCGCCAGCGGGTCGCGCTCGCCCGGGCCCTGCTCATCGACCCCGCCGTGCTCGTCCTGGACGACGCCACCTCGGCCCTGGACGCCCGGGTCGAAGCGGAGATCCACACCGCCCTGGGAGAGGCCGGACGCCGGCGCACCACGCTCATCGTGGCCCACCGGGAGTCGACCCTGGAGCTCGCGGACCGCGTCGCGCTGATGGACGGCGGCCGGATCACCGACATCGGCACGCCGGACGAGCTGCGCGCCCGCTCGGCCCTCTTCCGGTCCCTGCTGTCCACCTCGCCCCGTCCCGACGACACCGATGCCCCCGACACGGGGGACCGGAGCGCCCGCGCGCTCGGCGTACCGGTCGGCGGCGTCACCGGGGAGCTGTGGCGACGGCCGGAGGGACAGGGCCCCGTACGCCACGAGGCCACCGCGGTCCGCGCCGCGAACGCCCTCGCCGCAGCCGCGGCCTCCGGCCCCGGCCGGGGCGGACCCGGCAGCGGAGTGCTCGGCTCCGCCCCACCGTCCCCCGAGCTGCTCGCCGCCCTCGCGAAGACCCCGATGCCCGCCGCCGAGCCCGGCGTCCCGCTCGCCCAGGCCGTGGCGGGAGACCCCGCCTTCCGCCTCGGCTCCCTGCTGCGCCCCTTCCGGATCCCGCTGCTCGGCGGGCTCCTGCTGGTCGCCGTGGACGCGCTCGCGCAGATCGCCGTACCCGTACTCGTCCGGCACGGCGTGGACAGCGGAGTCACCGGCCAGGCGCGGGGGGTCCTGCTGGGGGCCGCCGCGGCCGCGGCGGTGGTCGTCGCCGCCAACTGGCTGCTCGGCATAGCCCAGGTCCGCACCACGGGGCGGACCGGCGAGCGGCTCCTTTACACCCTGCGGGTCAAGACGTACGCCCAGCTGCAGCGACTCGGCCTCGACTACTACGAGCGGGAACCGGCCGGCCGGATCATGACCCGGATGACCACCGACGTGGACGCCGTGTCGAACTTCCTCCAGACGGGCCTCATCACGGCGGTCGTCAGCCTGCTGACGGTCCTCGGGGTCCTGGTGTCCCTGCTGGTCATCGACGCGCAGCTCGCGCTGGTCCTGCTGGCCGCGCTGCCACCGCTGATCGTCGCCACCGCCCTCTTCCGGCACTACTCCGTCCCCGCCTACCTGGAGGCCCGCGAGCAGATCAGCACGGTCAACGCCTACCTCCAGGAGAACGTCGGAGCCCTGCGGATCACCCAGGCCTTCCGCCGGGAACAGCGCAACGCCGAGGACTTCGCGGCCCTCGCCAGGGCGTTCAGCACGTCCCGGCTGCGGGCGCAGCGGTACATGGGCACCTTCTTCCCCTTCGTCGAGTTCCTCGGCACGCTGTCCACGGCCGCCGTACTCGCCGTCGGAGCAGGCCAGGTCGTCTCCGGCGGGCTGACCGCCGGCACCCTGATCGCGTTCCTGCTGTGCGTCGAGCTGTTCTTCGCCCCGATCCAGCAGCTGTCCCCGGTCTTCGACGGGTACCAGCAGGCGGTCATCGGCATGAACCGGCTGCGCGGCCTGATGCGCACACCCGCCGGCACGCCCCCGGCGGCCGCCCCGCGGCCCGTCGGGGCGCTGCGGGGGGAGATCGAGTTCGACGACGTCTCCTTCCACTACGCGGGTGGACCGGACGGCGACGTACTGCACGGCATCGGGCTGCGCATCGCCCCGGGCGAGACCGTCGCCCTCGTCGGGACCACGGGCGCGGGCAAGTCGACGGTGGTCAAGCTGCTGGCCCGCTTCTACGATCCGGCCTCCGGGGCCGTCCGCGTCGACGGCCACGACCTGCGCGAACTCGACCTGACGGGCTACCGGCGCCGACTGGGCATCGTCCCGCAGGAGCCGCACCTCTTCGGCGGCAGCGTCCGCGACGCCATCGCCTACGGACGGCCGGAGGCGACCGACGCGGAGGTGGAGGCCGCGGCCCGGGCCGTCGGAGCCCACGAGATGGTGGCCACGCTCGCGCACGGGTACCTCACGCAGATCGGGGAACGCGGCCGGGGCCTGTCCTCGGGCCAGCGCCAGCTGCTCGCCCTCGCCAGGGCCGAACTGGTCGACCCCGACATCCTGTTGCTCGACGAGGCGACCGCATCGCTCGACCTCGCCACCGAACGGCGGGTCACCGCCGCCGTCGAGGCCCTCACCCGGCGCCGCACCACCGTGGTCGTGGCGCACCGCCTCACCACGGCCGCCCGCGCGGACCGCGTGGTGGTGCTCGACGCCGGGACCGTCGTGGAGACGGGCACGCACAGCCAACTACTGGCCGCACAGGGGCCGTACCGGCGCCTGTGGGACGCCTACCGGCCGGGGGGCGAGGACGTCCGTCCGCCGGCTCCGCCTCGGGTTCCGGCCGACACCCCTGCCGATCAAGCCGGCACCCATACCGATCAACTCGTCAACGGGAGTGCACGATGACCGAATACCGCCTGCTCGGACGCACCGGAGTCAAGGTGAGCCCGCTCGCCCTGGGCACCATGATGTTCGGGGCCCGCGGCAACACCGACCACGACGACAGCGTCCGCATCATCCACCGGGCCCTCGACTCGGGCATCAACTTCGTCGACACGGCCGACGTGTACTCGGCGGGGGAGTCGGAGACCATCGTGGGCAAGGCGCTCGCCGGAGGCCGGCGGGACGGCGTGGTGCTGGCCACCAAATTCCACGGCAGCCTCGGCTCCGACCCCAACGAACAGGGAAACAGCCGCCGTTGGATCATCCGTGAAGTGGAGAACAGTCTGCGCCGGCTCGGTACCGACTGGATCGACCTCTACCAGGTGCACCGGCCCGAGCCCGGGACCGACTTCGACGAGACGCTGGGCGCGCTCAGCGACCTCGTCCACCAGGGCAAGATCCGCTACATCGGCACGTCCACCTTCGAGCCCTCCGCGATCGTCGAGGGCCAGTGGCTCGCCGAACGCCGCGGCCGCGAACGGGTGGTGACCGAGCAGCCTCCGTACTCGCTCCTCGCGCGGGGCATCGAGCGTGAAGTCCTGCCCGTCGCCCAGCAGTACGGGCTGGGCGTGCTCAGCTGGAGCCCGCTCGCCGGCGGCTGGCTGTCCGGCCGCTACCGCAAGGGCGCCGACCAGCCCACCTCCAGCCGGATCGACCGGCAGGCCGAGCGCTTCGACATCGCCGACACCGGGAACGCGGCCAAACTGGACGCCGCCGAGGCTCTGGCCCAGCTGGCGCAGGAGGCGGGGCTGACCCTGGTACAGCTCGCCCTGGCCTTCGTTCTGGAGCACCCCGCCGTCACCTCGGCCATCATCGGGCCGCGCACCTTCGAGCAGTTGGAGAGCCAGCTGGGCGCCGACCGGGTACGGCTGAGCGCGGACGTCCTCGACCGCATCGACAAGATCGTGCCGCCGGGCACGAACCTGTCCACCCGGGACGCCGGATACGTGCCGCCCGCGCTGTCCGACCCGCAGCTGCGCCGCCGCCCGCGCGTCTGACCGGCCGGGCCGCCCCCCCGATGGGGGCGGCGGCCCGCCGCGGCGCGCACCGCACCGCAGCCGCAACGCACCGTCAGCCCACGAACTCCTGGTCCCCGTAGCGTACTTCCGCGGTGTTCCAGTCGACGCCGAGGTCGGCCGTGAGCTTCCGGGCGAGGGGGAGGTCCGCCAGCGGAGCGATGAGGATCAGGCGGCCGTCGAGGGTGACGGAGCCCCCACCGAGGCGTTCGCGGGCCTCGGGGTCGGCGAGGAGGGCGTCGTGGAGGCGGGTCGCGCTCACCCCCGGGGCCTGGATCTCCACGGCGTCGGTGTCCGGCGAGCTCCGCGGCAGGCAGCGGAACGTCAGCACCGACTCCTGGTGGTACTGCTTGCGGATGACGTCTGCGATGTGGCGCAGCCCCTCGGGGCCGACCCGGTCGACGTCGAACTCGCGCGAGCGCTCGTACGTGGTCTGCTTCAGCTCGCCGGACCAGAAGACTCCGTCCAGCAGGGTCGAGGGGCCGGGCTTCGCGCCGTGGGACCGGATGATGCCGCGCACCTCCTGCTCGAAGCGGTGCAGGCGGGTCCGCAGCCGGGGGTCCGCCGGGTCCGTGATGATCGCCGTGTTGTCGGTGGCGAAGATCTCCGCCGTCGCCGGGCAGTCCCGGGGCGAGGCCGGGCCCGCCTGTGCGGTCCCCGTGCCGGCCGATCCCAGCGCGAGGACCCCGACCGCTACCAGGACCCGCACATACCGCTGCCTCATGATCCAACTCCCTTTCCGGGAAACCGTGATGGTGCACCGGTGGTGTACCGGTGACGGACGGAGGTCCGTGTCACCTCGGGCCAGGAGAACCCGATCGGTCCCGCACGCGTCGGGAAGGGCGTGAACGTTCATGTGATCGTCAAGAAGCGCCCGCCGGGGCCGGACCCGGCCGGGGGCGGGTACCAGCAGGGGGGCGGGCGCCGCTCCGGCCGCCGCGGTCAGCGCCAGACGACGGCGCGCCAGCGGACCGGCCAGCTCCTCGAACTGCCCACGTCGCCCACGTCGCCCGCGACGCTCCCGGCCGCGTTGATCGCGAGCGGCCGGGTCGTGTCGGTGCCGGCGGGAAGGGGGAGGGCGGTGACCCGCCCCAGCGGGTCCCATGTCACGGCACGCTCGTCGGAGGTGCCGACGCCGGTCCCCGCGTCGTTGATCCCGTTGACGAAGACCCGGCCCGTGCCGGGCAGCACCGCGAGTTCGGTGATGTCGTTTCCGTCCCACCTCACGGCGTGGTCCTTGACGTTCCCGACGACGACGTCGGCGTTGTTGACGCTCACGGACCGCGCGCCGATCCCCTGCGACGGCAGTGCCTTGAACTTCTCCCCGCGCGGGGCACGGACGGCCCTCCACGCCCCGGCCCCGTCGGTCGCCCGGCCGATCACCGTGCCGCGGTCGTTGATCGCGACCGGCTCGCTGTACGAGCCCCCGAGCGAGCCGAGATCGTGGACACGGCCCGCGGTGTCCCACCGTACGGCCCGGGTCTTCTCGCCCGGCACGAACACGTGGCCGGCGATCTCCCCCCGTTCGTTGATCCCGGTGGCCACGCCCCCCTCCGCCTTCGGGGGCAGGCGCAGCAAGGTCGCCCGGCCGTCCGGGCTCCAGCGCCGTCCTCGTTCTCGTCCAGCGAGAGCCCCACGACGTCCCCGGCGTCGTTCATCGCCTGGGCGGAACTAGTGGAATGGCCTGCCAGGAGCGGCAGTTCGTACATCGAGACGGCGACGCCGGAGGGTGCGGAAGGCGCGGAAGGCGCCATCACCATCACGGATAACATCGCGGAAACCACCACGGGTAACAAGAAGATCTCCCCTGTCTTCTCGGACTGAAACGGCGCCGGACGTACCCGCCGACCCCGTTGATCCCCCGGGCGGCGAGAACGGCACGACGCCCGAGCCCTCCCCCGACCGTGCGGCGCAGAAACGTGGACGTACCCGTTTCGGGCCACCGCGCCGGTCGGGGCCCGGACGCCGGTCGACCGGACCGGGCGAGTGAACTCGGCGGCCCGCCGGGCCTCCGCCGTGGCCTCAGGCGCCGATGTCCCGGCTCCGGTAGTCCTCCAGGGTCTCGTGCCGGACGAGGAGCCGGGCCGTGCCTTCGTGGACCGCGACGACGGCGGGGCGGCCGACCAGGTTGTAGCCGGAGGCCATGGACAGCTGGTACGCGCCGGCCACCGGTACGGCGAGCAGGTCGCCGGGGTGGACGTCGCCCGGCAGTGTGACGCCGGAGGCGAGGATGTCGCCCGCCTCGCAATGCCGGCCGACGACCGTGGCCGTACGGGGCTCAGCCGTCGAGTGACGGCCGACGAGCCGTGGCGCGTACCGCACTCCGTACAGGGCGGGGCGCGGGTTGTCGCTCATGCCGCCGTCCACGGCGACGAACACCTTCCCACCGGTGTGCTTGACGGCGAGCACCCGGTAGAGCGCCACTCCCGCGGGGCCCACGACGGCCCGCCCGGGTTCGACGGCGAGGCGGGGTACGGGCAGTCCCGCGGCAGCGCAACCGTCGACGAGTTCCGTACGCATCCGCCGGGCGAGCGCGGTGAGTTCGAGGGCGGGTTCACCGGGCCGGTAGGCGATGCCGTGGCCACCGCCCATGTTCAGCTCGGGCAGGACGGGGCCGTGCGTGTCACGGATGCGGGCCATCAGCCCGATCATGCGGCGCAGGGCGACCAGGTAGGGCTTCACCTCGGTGATCTGGGAGCCGATGTGGCAGTGCAGCCCCGTGAGTTCGAGCTGTGGCCGGCCCAGGGTCCGGGTGACGGCGTGCTGAGCGCCGCCGTCGGTGAGGGAGAGCCCGAACTTCTGGTCGTCCGTACCGGTGCGGATCTTGTCGTGGCCGCCGGCCGAGACGCCCGGGACCACCCGCAGCATGACCTTCTGGCGGCCGGACGGACCGACGGCGGCAGCGATGCGTGCTATCTCGGACGGGCTGTCGATGACGATCCGTCCCACACCGAGGCGCAGGGCGGCCTCCAGGTCGTGGGGAGACTTCGCATTGCCGTGCAGCACGATCCGTTCCGGTGGGAAGCCGGCCGTGACGGCGAGTTCCAGCTCCCCGGCCGAGCACACGTCCAGGCCCAGCCCCTCCTCCCGCACCCAGCGGACCACGGCGCGGGAGAGGAAGGCCTTGGCCGCGTACAGCACGTCCGCGTCGGGGAAGGCCGCGCGGTAGGTCCGGCAGCGCCCGCGCACCTCGCCCTCGTCCAGCACGTGGACCGGCGTGTCGAACCGGTCGGCGATCTCACCGAGGGGAACTCCGCCGACGGCCAGGTCGCCGTGCGGGACCGGTGTTGCGGATGCGGGCCAAACGGACAGCTCGCCTGCGGCGGCGGACATTTCCGGGAGAACGGCGATGGTCATTGTCTGCTCCCCTTCAGGCGGTGCGGGCCGTGGTCTGCGGCACCCGCGTGAACGGGCCCGCGGCGGGTCCGGCCGCACCCGCCGCGGGAACCGCGGGCGCGGTGAGAGCCGGGTCGATCGTCAGCAGGGATGCGCCGAGCGGCCGGGCCATCGCGCGCAGTGCGGCCTCGGAGAGCCGGATCCAGGGCTGGGCCGTACCGAGCGTGGCGGCCAGCCGCTCCGGACTGGTGAAACCGACGGCGGTACGGGCCCCCAGCGGGGTACGGAACAGCCGCACGAGGACGTGCGCTCCTCCCGGCCGGGCGGGCACGTACAGAGGCCCGGCCGGGCGCCGTTCCTCAGGCTCGGAGTCGGATTCTTCGTACTGGAACAGGCACATGGGGCCCTCCTCGGGAACCACGAATGGCGGGTGCCGTCCCCGGTGCGGGGATGCGGTCGGGACGTGCAACCGAAGCTATCCCCGCACCCGCGCCCCGGGTCCCGTCCCCTAACGGGACCCATACGGCCACCGGCCCACTTCATACGGATCACTGACGGCGGGCCCAGGGGGCCGTCACTGATGCGGGATGTCGATGCCGGCGGCCCGCAGGTTCGCCTCGACCAGGGTGTTCAACCGGGCGATGGACGGTGCCTGCTCCACCCGGTGGTGGTTGACCAGTCCGTACCGGGCGGAGGAGTTGGACTGGTTCCGCGATCCGGCCGGCATGACCAGCAGCGCGCGGTCGGCCAGGCCCGGTCGGGCAACAGGGCACGGTCGCCGTGCGCGAGCCGGTGCAGCGTGTCCCGGCGCGCGATCAGGTCCTCGACCTGTTCGGTGAGCCGGCGATGTACGTCGTCCAGGGCAGCGGCGAACCGCCCAGGATCGGCGTCGAGCAGGTCACCAACCTCAGCCAGCGGCACGCCGGCCGCAGCCAGGGTCCGGACCTGGACCAGCCGGAGGAGGTCGGCCGACCCGTAACGCCGGTAGCCGGAACCATCGCGTTCCGGCTCGGCGACCAGGCCGAGCCGATGGTAGTGCCGCACGGTCTTGATCGTGACGCCGACGAACGCCGCCGCCTGACCGATCGTGAGCCCCTGTGCCATCGGCTCAACGCACCTTCGGGTCATGGGTGGTTGCGGGCGCGCGAACTGCGTCGGCGACGGGAACCACCCTAACCAGGCTGCGGGGACGGGCCGCAGACGGGTCAGGGGGCGTCCCGAGAACGCCGCGGGGGGTCAGAGGTTGTCCCAGAACCGGCGCCAGAAGTTGGCGCGCACATCGCTGATCCAGTGCCCGGCGTCGCAGTGGAGCTTTGGCACCACCGGGAAGCGCTGGGGTACGGGGCGTCCGCACCACTGGCACGGCCTCGTGCGCTGCGCCGAAGGGCCCTGTGCACCTGCGGAGTTGGTCTCGGTCATGGTTCCAGTGAACAGGCGCCCGGCGCGCGGTGCCACGGTGCCCCTACTCAGTCTCCTTGCGCGTGATACTCACACCGCTCCGGAGCCGGACTACGGGGCGTCCAGTCGGGCCTTGCTGTGCGCGTAGAGAACGCGCTCGCACACGAGGCCCAGGCAGGGCGCCGGCTTGCCGTCCTCGAGGGCATCGGCGTTCACCGCCGGACCGTAGTGCTCGGAGACCGACCACAGCCGCTGCGCGCCGCGTTCGTAGTAGAGGTCCTCGGCGCCCGTGGCGGTCTTGATCGCACCGCCGTTGGACACCAGCACGCCGTTGCTCCACTTGTAGCGCCACAGGTTGCCCGGGGCGGTGTGCCCGGCGCTCTGGTTGACGTACAGGTTGTCGCCGATCGCCAGAGCGCCCTGGGCGCCGCCGTTCGCCATCGGCAGGTAATTGGCCCAGCCCTGGGCCGGCACCTCACCGGAGCGCTTCTCCAGGTCCTTGACGGGGAACGAGGCGATCCGGCCGGGCGACGGGTAGCCGCTCTCCGGACGGCAGTACTCGCCCATGATCAGCCGGTCCGGGGTCTTGCTGCGGTCGAGCGACACGTAGGACGCTTTCGGGGCGCCGGTGCTGACGCACTTGAACGAACCGGAGGGGTTGGCCTGGTCGGCCTTGAACTTCCAGGCCGCCACCTGCGGCATCACGTAGCGGTAGCCGAAGCTGTACCAGACGTTGTTCTGGCGGCCGACCTTGGTCTTGTCCTGGACGTCGGACGTGGTCTTCACCCCGTCGGTGTCCGCGCCCATCTCGTCACCGGCCTTGCCGTCCCCGTTGGGATCCAGGTCCATGATCTTCTCCATGTCGAAGATCCGGATGCCGTTGCGGGTGTCGGCGACGTAGAGGTAGTGGCCGTACCAGACCATGCCGCCGGCGTGCAGGCCGTTCTGCATGCCCACGTTCGGGTCCGGCTTCGTGGAACCCTCGGCGGAGTGCACTCCGTCGAAGGAGATGTGGTGGGAGTTGTTCTCGTACGCCCAGCCCAGCAGTACGTGACGGTACTTCACCGTCCCGTCGGCGCGGCGCTGGACGAAGGAGACGCGCACGCCCTTCTGGTTGCAGGCGTCGTTCGCCTCCAGCTCATCGGGGTTGCAGTCCCCGACCTCGTTGCCGTTGCTGTCGCGTCCAGGGTCCCAGTTGTCGTAGGACGCGTAGAGCTGGATGTCCGTGTCGTTGCCGACGCCGTACTGCTCGTCGGCCGCGGCGTCCGAGACGCCGGTCATGGCCTGCGGGATCCACTCGCGCGAGGTGGAGTCGTCGCTCTCCAGGCACCACTTGAGGGTCGGGGCGGGCGCCGTGCCGAACGGATCGCGGGTGCACGACGTGGTGTTGACGGTGCGGTTGGCATCGTCGAGGAGCTTCGAGACGCCCGACTTGGGCAGTACGCCGTCGAGGCGGGCGACGCGGCCGGCGGTCGTACTGTTCATCGCGCCGGCCTGCAGGGTGAAGTCGGCGGGATCGGCCTTGCCGCCGGGGCTGGTCCATGCCCGAGTCCCAACAGGCGGCGCCTCACCCGTGGTTGTCTGGGGATCCTGGTTCCACGATTCGGGCAGTGGGGGAGGGGTCTCCTCGGCGCCGGCCGGGGCCGACAGGCCGCCGAGGGCCAGCGCGACCGAGGTGGCGGCCGTCAGCCACGCCCTGCGTATGCGAATGCGTGACGGGCGCGGGGACGTGCGTGGGGACATGCGTATTGCCTCCGTTGGTTGCTGCTGCGACAGCTTCTCGAACGGAGGCTTTCAGGAGGCCTGCAAGAAAATCAAGGGTGATCGGTGGGTCAACCACGTACACCCGGACGGGATATGTGCCGATGTCCCGGAACCTCCGGTTCCGGGACGGTCGGCTGGGGGGCTATGGGGTGTCGTCGTGCTGGAGGGCGGTGTGGACGCCCGTGAAGACCACGGTGATGAGGCAGAGGGCGATGATCGTCTCGGCCCACAGGAAGGCGTACCAGTCCATCACGCAGCCGATCGGGGGTGCGCCGGGGGCGTTGTTGCGGAAGGCCGAGAGGGCGAACAGGGTGGCGGCCATCCAGCCGAGGGCGGCCCAGACCAGGCCCTCCCTGCGGGTCGTCACGTACCAGGCCCCTATGAGCACGGACCCTGCCAGCGCCCACATCACGATCATCATGAAGACCGTGAAGACGAGCAGGCTGCCCGATCGGGACAGCCCCAGCGCCACGCCCGCAGCCCCTTGCTCGGGCGGGGCGGGTGTCGCGGAGACGGAGAAGAGCGTGTCGTCGTTGGAGAAGAGGACCCGCACCGGCACCTGCTCCCCGTCCAGTTGGGCCCAGAACGCTATGTCCGTCTTGTAGGTGTCGAACGGGTAGTCGCTGATCGAGCCGTCCGTCAGAGCGACCTTCACGTCCCTGATCGTGATCCGCTCGTGCGCCGTGAACTCCAGGTCGCCGAGGGTCTGCGCGGAGGTCTGGAGGCTCAGATCGGCCACCGGGGCGGTCCCGGCCTCCTCGCCGAGGGTTCCGCGCGGGGTGACCCGGACCCGCAGTGCCAGCTCTCTGGCCGTGGCGTCGACGCGCTGGACGTCGGCCTCCACGTCCACCCGGTCGGCGGCCTGGGATCCGACCGTGCGGACCGTGTCGAGCGTCTGCCGCTCGGTGAACTGCAGCCACGACCCCAACGCCACCGCCATCAGGATCAGGACCGCGAGGGGAAGCAGGACCGGCAGGAGCGAAGCCCCGGATCGGGGTGGTCGGCGTGCGTCCCAGGTGGGGGTCATGGTGACTCCGACGAGGTGGGGAGCGGTCTCAGGGGAGCGGTTTCAGGGCGCGGTCTTGAACTCGGGTGCCTCAAGGCTCTTCAGGCATTCGGTCTTCGGCGCGTCCGGGTTCTCGAAGAAGGAGACGGCGATGTCCTGGGCGCACTTGGACGTGGCGATCACCACGTGCGGCTCGTAGGGGATCGTGACGACCTCGGCCTTGCTCAGCGTCCGGGCGACGTACGGGCCGTTGTCCGCCCCGGTCTGGGCGTCGAACGCACCCGACAGGGCGAGGGTGGGGATGTCACTGGTGGTGACGTCCCGGATCGAGCGTGCGGCCGCGGGGACGTTCCAGGCGTCGCAGTCGGGGTGGAGGAACGTGAGCAGCGGAGCCTGGGCCTGCACCGAGGCGGGGAAGGACGGGAACTCCTTCTGTCCGCCCTGGAGCGCCGCGTCCTTGCTCTCGAACGGCGTCCACTCGCTGCAGAAGATGCCGTAGGCGAGACCGTGCGACACCACGCCGATGCCCTTGGGGTTGGTCCTCCAGCCCGCCCACTGCTGGGCGATCCGCTGGGGGTCGCCGTTCGCCAGCTCGTCGATGGACAGGGGCACGGCCTCCGCCGTGTGGGTGGCCGAGGTCAGCCAGTTCACCAGGGTCCCGCCGTCGAGCACGACCTTCACCGGCTTGTCGCTGCCGGGGACGGTGACCGTGGTGGTGACCGGCTTGGCTTCGAGGTCGCTGACGAGCTTCTCGAACGTTCCGCGCAGGTTCGGATAGCGGTCGTTGCAGGCCGGCTGGTCCGCGCAGGCCTTGAACAGGCCGTCGATGCCCTGCCGGAAGCTGCTCCAGGTCGAGGCGGACCCGGACCGGGACGGCGGCAGGATGCCGTCGATGCCCACCGAGCGCAGACCCTCGGGGTGCAGTCGCATGGAGACCAGCGCCAGGTGGGTGCCGTACGAGATGCCGTACAGGTTCCACTGCTCGATGCCCAGCGCGGTGCGCAGGTCGGCGTAGTCGGCGGCGCTCTCGGTGTCGTTGTAGGCACTCAGGTCGATTCCGCGGGCCGCCAGCTTGTCGCGGCAGGCCTTCGTGGCCTCGACGTGCAGGCGTTCGGTGGACGGGGCGTCGTAGACGAGGCCGACCACGCGTGCGTTGAACTCGTCGACGTTGGGGCAGAGGAGTTCCGGGTCGGCCGAGTACGTACCGCGCTGGGACATGAGGATCACGTCGCGGTCGCGGTTCAGACCGCCGTCCACGGCCATCTTCGCCTCTCCCACGGCGTCGTCCCCGGGGCCGCCCGCGAGCCACACGATGGGGTCGGGTTTCGGTGTGTCCGCCACGGCGGGCACGATCGCGACACCGAGTCTGATCGTCTTGCCGGTGGGGCGAGCGCGGTTCTCGGGGACGGTGAGCGTTCCACAACGGGCCCCCTCCAGCTCCTCGATCGGGTCCGTCGTCCTCGGGCAGGGACCCGGTTCGAAGGCGGCGTCGCCCGCCGTACGGGCGACCGTGCCGATGGGCCCTCCGGGGCTGGTCTCGGTACGGGACTGTGCCTGGGCGGGGGCCGTGAGCAGGCCGGTGACGAGGAGGCCGGTCATCATGCCGGCCGATGTGGCCAGGAGTCGTCGTGGGGTGCGCAGACGACGGGGCGCTCGGTGGAAGGGCATCTGCACTCCCGGCTATTTCGGGATGATCGTGAACGGCTGGGGCTCGAGGTCGTCCACGCAGCTGGTGTCGGGCGCGGTCGGGCGAGCGAGGAACGAAGCGAGCACGCTTTGCGCGCAAGGCGACTGCGGGACCACCCAGTGGCCGATTCCGGGGACCAGAACGGAGGTCGAGCGCGACAGGTTGTCGGCCACGCCCTTCGCCCAGCTCGCCCCGGTCTTCACGTCGAACGTGCCGGAGACCACGAGCGCGGGCACCGAACTGGACGTGGGCACCCGCTGCACGGACGCGCGGTCCGCAACGTCCCAGACCCCGCACACCGGGTACTGGAAGGGCAGCTGCGGAGCCTGGGCCAGGACCGTGTCCGGCCACCCGGGGTAGGCCTTCTGTCCCGCCTTCAGCACGTCGGATTCCGAGTACCCCGGTGCCCACTCACTGCACGCGATCGAGTTCGTCAGGCCGTGCGCGAACTCGCCGACCTTCTGGACCGAACCGGCCGCGCGGGCCTGTGCGAAGCGCTCCGGGTTCCCCCGGGCGAGTTCGTCCAGCGCTGCGGGCATGTCCTTGGGCCGGGGGGTGAAGGCGACGATCAGGTTCAGCAGGGCGCCCCCGTCGAGGACGGTCTTGACGGGCTCCCCTCCGTCCTTCGGCGTGACGTTCAGCGTCAGGGGCCGCGCCTCCAGCTTGTTGACCTGTTCCGTCAGAAGTCGCGGCAGGTCCGGGTACCGGTCCTTGCAGGCGGGCTGGGCCGCGCACGCCTCGAAGATGTTGTGGATTCCCTCCGCGGTGCTGCCCCACGTCCACGGCAGGGTCACGAACTGGGAGGGCGCGACCGAGTCGATCGCCACTGCGCGGATCCCCTCGGGGTGCAGGCGCAGGTACGTGAGGGCCAGGTTGCTGCCGTACGAGTACCCGTAGACGTTCCACTCGGGGATGTCCAGCGCCTTGCGGAGGTCGGCGAAGTCGGCCGCGTTCTCCGTGCTGTTGTAGGCGCTCAGGTCGACGCCGTCGGCCACCAGACGGGCCCGGCAGTCCGTCACCGCCTTGAGCATGATCTGTTCTGCCTGCTGCGCGTCATAGCCCAGACCCACGGCCTGGGCGTTGAACCGGTCGACCTCCGGGCAGGCGAGGTTCGGCTGGTCGTAGAGGTTGCCGCGCTGGGCCATGACGATCAGCTCGCGGTCCTTGTTGAGGCCGGAGTCGACGAGGAAGGGGATGTCGTCGAAGGTGTCGGCACCGGGGCCGCCCGCCATGAAAACCACCGGGTCCGCTTCGGGCTGCGCGGAGGCGGCCGGAATGCGCGCGACGGCCAGCTTTATGGCGCGGCTGCCGGAGCCGGAGCGGTTCTCGGGGACCTCCAGGTAGCCGCACTGCGCGGTACTCAGCGCTTCGATCGGCTCGGGCGGTTTCGGACAGGCACCGGGCACGAACCGCGGGGCCACCGCGCCGGGCTGACCGGCGGGCTGGGATGTCCGTGGCGCGGCGCTGCCGGGTGTGGGGCCGAAGGCTGCCAGGCAGGCCAGAGCAGCTGCGGCGGTCACCGCGGGGAGGGTGTGCTTCGGCATGTGATCCCGTTCCTCTGCCGACATCGGCGGCGGCCCTTCCGGGGCCTGGCCGCGGGGTTTGGGCGGAACGCATCTCTTCCACGCTACGCCGGGGCACACGCGCGCGCACCCGCAGGCATGCGCGTCTTCGGGACGCCCGGTAGCGTTGATCGTGACCCGGTGACGGCCGTCTGCGACGGCGCCGCATCGCCGAACCCTTCGATCGCCCAGGCGATTCCGCGCGTAGACGGCCCGGCGGAAAGACGGTGGTGTCCATGAATCGGAAGGTGTCGTTGTGCGCGGTCGGGGGCGCCGTGGTCATGGTCGTACTGGCTGGTGCCGCAAGCCCGGCGCAGGCGCACGCGACCGGGGATGACCGCGAGAAGCGCAGTGCGGACGTGCTCCAGCAGCTGGTGCCCTCTCCCGAAGGCCCGGGCTGTGCGGCAGCAGTCGGCAAGCGGGGAAACGTCGTCTGGGAGGCGGGGCGGGGGAAGGCCGATCTGGAGAGCGGGCGCGCCATCACCTCGAAGACGGTCTTCGACATGGCCTCCAACTCCAAGCAATTCACCGCGGACGCGGTCCTCTTGCTGGCCGGGCGGGATCAACTCGCTTTGACCGACCCCCTGTCCGACTACTTCGCAGACCCGCCCGCCTGGATGAAGAACGTCACCCTGGGTGACCTGATGCGTCACACCAGCGGCATTGCCGACTACCAGGATCTGCTGGAGGACAAGGGCATCGCGCTGACGGATCCGGCCGGCCAGAAGGAAGCGATCGCGGCCGTCCTCGCCTCACAGCCGGAGGATCCGCCGGGCGAGCGCTTCTCCTACTCCAACTCCAACTACATCCTCCTGGCCCATGTCGTCGAACGGGTCACCGGCAAGCCGTTCCCGGCCTTCATCCAGCAGGAGTTCTTCACGCCGCTGAACCTGCGCATGACGCTGGCCCCGGCGGTGGACGTTCCCGGCAAGGCGAAGTCGTACGAAGAGAAGGACGGTTCCTTCACTCCCACTTCGTCTCCCTGGAAGCAGTACGGAGACGGGTCCGTCCAAAGCACCCCCGGGGAGTTCGTCCGCTGGGCCGACAATTACCGCACGGGTCGGATCGGTGGAACAGAACTGCTCGACGGGGTCACGGAGGGATCGGTGAGCGTGGGCGACGTGCTGCGCCAGCGCGGGATCGAAGAAGGCCGGTACGGGGCCGGAATCCTCGTTCTCCCCGACAAGAGCCTGGTACACCGAGGCGACTGGGAGGGGTTCCACAGCACCTTCAAGGTGAGTCCGGACCGTGACACCGCCGTCAGCGTCGTGTGCAACGTGGATTCGCCCGATCACTTCCGCGCGGCAAATCAGCTGCTGGACATCTGGACAGGGTGAGGTGCCGCCGACGTAGCGGGCGTCCACGTGGTCCGGATCGAGCCCTCGCCGCGATGCTGCGGCGCCACCGGATCAGATGAGCCCTGGGCCTGCCCTGCCCGGCCCGACGGGGCAGGGCAGGACAGGGCCCAGGGCAGGCAGGAGCGGGTCAGGGAGTGACGGGAACGTTCGTCAGGCGCCCGCCGGGTCACGAAGGCGCCCCGGTACTCCCCGGCCGCGAGCCGGCCCGGGCTACGGGACCCAGTGGTTGCCGGAGGCGGTGATCATGACCTGGAGCTGGATGCTCGCCGAGAAGTAGCTGCTGGTGTCGATCGGGGCGGCCAGCATCTTGTTCCACAGCGCGTCCAGCCAGGCCTGACTGCCCGGGTCGGTCATGGCCGCCAGTGCGAACGGGGCGAAGTACGCCGCCTCGCTCCCGGAGGAGATCTGCGTGCCGTCGAGCTTGTAGCCGATGGCGATCTTGTTCGGGTCACCGCCGGTCTTGGCCTTGATCCAGCTGTTGAGCTTGCGGGCCGAGGCCAGGGACTTGGCGTCTCCGCTGGTCACCGCGTCGTCCGCGATGCGCCACGGGGTCCGGCAGGCGTTCCACCAGTAGGCGCCGTCGTTCGGGTCCTCGAGAACCTGCCCGGGGGCGGGCCTGGGGGTGGTGTTGGTGTTGACGACGAAGTCGGGCAGGAGCCCGGTGTTCGGCGCGTAGGAGCCCTGCAGGCCGGTGATCTGGTTCTGGTGCGCCGTGCGGACGGTGTCCCAGGCCGCGTCGCCGGTCGCGGTCCGGAAGGCCCGGAAGTGGTCGACCATCCAGTCCGAGGTGCGGGAGATGTAGTAGTACTGGTCCCCGGAGCTGCTCCAGTCGCCCAGCTTCAGCAGGTTGGTGGACGGGTTGAGCTCGTCCTTCTTGATCGCGTTGATGTGCTTGATCGCGAGCGCCTTGTAGTTGTACGTGCCCGTGCTGCCCCACTGCTTGTCGGCGAGCAGCAGCCCGTACGCGACGTCCATGTCGCCGTCGGTCGCGCCGTCACCGCCGTTGACGCTCCGGCAGGCGGTGTCCTGCTCCGCGGCGAGCAGGTCCGGGTTGATCGCCGAAGGGTGGTCGATCATCCACTTGGTCAGACCGTCGAAGATCTTCTTCGCATCCGGGTCGGCACCGGCCATCGTCGCGGCTATCACCATGCCGTACCCCTGCGCCTCGGCCACGTAGGGGTGGTCGGCGTCGGGGGAGATGACCTGGTACCAGCCGTTGCCGCAGTTCTGGCGGACGAAGGCGGACTTCCAATTGGTGTAGTAGTCGATGGTCTTCTGGTCCAGAGTGCCCTGGGCTCCGGTCGGCTTCAGCGTGCCGGAGGCGTAGGGGCGGGTGTGGCTGCCGAACGGGACCGCCGGACCGGAGCCGCTCGCGGGCTGGGTGGTGACGCTGAGCGCGTTGCTCGCCGCGGAGGCGTTGCCCGCCGCGTCCCGCGCCTTGACCGTGTAGCCGTAGCCGGTGGAGGCCGTGAGGCCGGTGTCCGTGTACGTGGTCCCGGTCGCCACTGCGACGCGCGTGGTTCCCCGGTACACGTCGTAGCCGGTGACGCCGACGTTGTCGGTGGCGGCGTTCCAGGCGAGCGAGACGCTGTTCGCGGTGATGGCCGTCGAGCGCAGGCTGCCCGGGACGCTGGGCGGGGTGGTGTCGGAGCCGCCGGAGACGGGGGAGCCGTAGACCTCGAACTCCCAGAGGGAGTAGCCGTACGCGGTGCCGCGCGCGGTGCCGTGCATGCGGACGTAGCGTCCGGTTCCGGTGACGGTCAGGTCGTCGGTCGCGCCGTTGCCGGTGCTGGTGGAGTAGACGTCGGTCCAGCTCGTCCCGTCGTTCGAGGTCTGGATCTTGTACGTCTTCCCGTACGCGGCCTCCCAGTTGAGCTTCACCCGGCTGATGGTGTGGGCCGCTCCGAGGTCGATGCGGATCCACTGCGGGTCCACGCCCTCGGCGCTGGCCCAGCGGGTCGCGGCGTTGGCGTCCACGGCCTTGCCCGCCTCGAAGCCGCTCGCCTCGACCGAGGACGCGGTCGCGGGCTTTCCGGTCGACACCAGCACCGGGGCGGCCTCGGCCGCGCCGGCGGCGGTGGCAGAGGCGGAGATGCTGGTTCCGGCCGCCGTCGCGGCCGGAACGACGAGGCCGGTGAGGCCCGCCATGGCGGCGACGGCGGCGAGGCCCGCCAGCGGGCGGTGCCAGCGGGGGCGGTGGCGGTCTCTGTGTGTGGAGCGTTGCTGAAGTGCTCGTGACATCGGGCGTCCTCGGGTGAGTGTGGCGCGAGTGGGGGGAGCGGTCGGCTCGGAGCATCGATCAATCGTTAGGAAAAGTTCCTAACCATTGGCCGGGAGAGTAGAAACGGAACAGGGTTTCGCGCAAGACCCCGGGCCTGATTCATCAGCGCGATGTGCATCCACAGATGCGTCCGAAGGTCCCTGCGGGGGTGGCCGGTTCGGGGTGGAGCGTGCGACGCCCGGCCCCCGGACGCGGTGGCGTTCACGCCGGATTCACCTTGACCGGCAAGGCTCGGCACCATGGCCCTCAGTAGACGAGCACTGCTGGCACAGGCGACCGCGGCGGCCACCATCGCCGCCACCCCCTCCGTCGCGACCGCGGACACGGCCGCGGGCACGGAGCCGACGACCACCCCGACCACCACCCCCAACACCCCCACCACCACAACGACTTTGCGCGGCACGATCCCGCCCGGCGCCCCGGACTTCGTGTACGTTGCCCTGGACATCCCTCCGGGCATACGCGAGTTGCGCGTCTCCTACCGCTACGACAAACCGCCCACCCCGCCCGGTACCCCGGGCAACGCCCTCGACATAGGGCTGTTCGACCAGCGCGGCACCGCGCTCGGCGGCCGCGGCTTCCGCGGGTGGTCCGGAGGCGCCCGCAGCGAGTTCTTCCTCCGCGCCGACGAGGCCACCCCCGGCTACCTGCCCGGCCCGTTGGAGCCCGGCCGCTGGCACATCGCGCTCGGCCCCTACACCGTGGCCCCCCAGGGCATGCCGTACGAGATCGACGTTGCCCTCACCTACGGCGAACCGGCGGCCCCCGCACCCGTGGCCTACCCTCCCGAGCGCATACCCGGCCGCGGCCGGGCCTGGTACCGCGGGGACTGCCACGTGCACTCCGTGCACTCCGACGGCCGCCGCACCCCGGCCGAGATCACCGGCCTGGCCCGGGCCGCGGGCCTGGACTTCGTCAACACCTCCGAACACAACACCCACAGCTCCCACACCGCCTGGGCGGGCGCCGCCGGCCAGGGCCTGCTCGTCCTGGCCGGGGAGGAGGTCACCACCCGCACCGGCCACGTCCTTGCCGTCGGCACCGATCCGGGTACGTTCGTCGACTGGCGCTACCGCTCCCGCGACGGCCGCTTCGAGCGCTTCGCCCGCACCGTCCGGCAGGCCGGCGGACTCGTCGTACCCGCCCACCCGCACGCCACCTGCATCGGTTGCGCCTGGAAGTTCGGCTTCGGCCAGGCCGACGCCGTGGAAGTGTGGAACGGCGCCTGGACCCCCGACGACGAGGTCTCCCTGGCCTCCTGGGACGCCACCCTGCGCGGCGCTCACGGCGACCGCTGGTTGCCCGCGCTGGCGCACAGCGACTACCACCGCGAGCCGGACCGCCTGGGCGGACCCCAGACCGTGGTCCTGGCCGATGATCTTTCGCGTACGGCGATCCTGGCGGGCCTGCGCGCCGGCCGTGCCTACGCCGCGGAATCCTCCGCCGTCTCCGTCGACTTCACCGCTGTCGGCCCGCGCGGCGCCCACGCGGGCACAGGGGAGCGCTTGCGGTCCGCCGACCCGGGCGCGGAGGTCCTCGTACGGCTGTCGGTGACCGGGGCCGAGGGGTGTGACCTGCGGCTGGTCACGGACCAGGGGCTGGTCTTCACCGCCCCGGGGGCGACCTCCCTGGAGTGGCGCACGACGCCCGCGCGGGCCGCGTACGTCCGCGCGGAGGTCCGCCACCCGGCGCAGGCGCCACCGCTGCCCGGCGCGCCCGCGGCCTTCACCAATCCGATCTGGCTGGACGCCTGATCAGGACTCGGCGTACGTCTCGGACGGCTGCGCCGTGCCGTCGGCCGCGGGGCGGCCGGGTTCAGGCGGCGTGGACCTGGAACCAGACCCACTTGCCCCGGTCGCCGACGGTGGCCACGCCCCAAGTACCGGCCACCGCATCAAGAAGATCCAGCCCTCGTGGGAAGCGGGCCCGTTGGTGCGCCTCTACGCGATGACCTCGGGCCGGGCGCGGCCCGTCGGCGGCGAGCCGCTGGACCTGATGATCGTCGTCCACGGTAGGCCGCACCCGGGACCGGTCACGCCGCTCTCGCCCGAAGAGAGGCGGATCCACCGACTCTGCGTGCCACGTCCACGTCCGGTGGCCGACATCGCCTCCGACGCGGGCCTGCCGCTCGTCGTCGTGCGGGTCCTGCTCGGCAACCTGCTCGAGGCCGGACTGGTCCGGGTCAGCCCGCCCGTTCCCGCCGCCCAACTCCCCGACCCGGGAATCCTCAGGAGAGTGATCGATGGACTCCGCGCCCTCTGACATCCCCTTCCTCGCGCTGAGGATCCTGGTGGCCGGCGGATTGGGGGCCGGCAAGACCACCCTGATCGGCTCGGTCAGCGAGATCCGGCCGCTGAGCACCGAGGAGGACCTGACCGAGGCGGGCCGGCCGACGGACAGCCTCGACGGCGTCGCCGGGAAGCGCACCACCACGGTCGCCCTGGACTTCGGCCGCATCACGGTCGCCGACGACCTGGCGCTCTACCTCTTCGGTACACCCGGACAGGACCGCTTCTGGTTCCTCTGGGAGGAACTCGCGCGGGGCGCGCTGGGCGCGGTGGTCCTCGCGGACACCCGGCGACTGGAGGACTGCTTCCCCGCCGTCGACTACTTCGAGCGCTGCGGCCTGCCCTTCGTCGTCGCCGTCAACTGCTTCGACGATGCCCGCGACTACAGCGCGCGGGAGCGGGAGTCGGGCAAGGAAGTCCTCATCAGCCTGGTCGAGCCGGCCCGGTTGACGGCGCCGACCTGTGCCGAGTCTGCGGGCTTCCTTAAGGGACCTTGAAGAACGCCTCCGGCCCGCCATTTTCGCTGGTCATCGGCCTACGCTCAGGGACCCGTCCTTCCTTCTCGCCGAGAGGTGCCACAGGCATGAGCCGCAGCCGAACCCCCGGAGCCCCGTCCCGCGTCGAGGCGCGACGGAAGAAGACGGTGCGCACGCGCATCGTGCTGTCCCTCACGACGGCGGCCGCGGCGGTGGCGGTCGGGGTCGCGGTGGCCGCCCCCGACGACGGTGGCCGTGCGACCGGGCCGAACTCCCGGGCGGCGGGCTCCGGTAGCGAAGAGGCCGCGGCAACCCCCACGCCCGCCGCCCCCACGCTCTCCGCCGCCGCCGCCGCTTCCGCGTCGGGCGCGCTGCCGTCCGCGACGCCCTCCTCCGCCGCCACCGGATCCGCCGCTCCCACGAAGTCGGCGGCGAGCCGCCCGGCCCCCGCGGCATCGACCCCGGCCGTCAAGCCGCCCAAGCCCCCCACCCGTACGCCCGCCGCGACCACCGGTGGCGGTTCCGGCGGTTCCGGCGGTTCCGGCGGTTCCGGCAGTTCCGGCGGTTCGGGTGGCACCGGTGGTTCCGGTGGCTCCTCCGGTGCGTCCGGCGTGGAGTCCGCGGTCCTGTCCCTGGTCAACAAGGAGCGGTCCGCTGCCGGTTGCGGCGCGCTGAGCGCGAACGCCAAGCTGAGCGCCGCGGCGCGGGCGTACAGCGACACCATGGCCCGCAGCGGTGTCATGTCCCATACCGGGCCCGACGGTTCCACCATGACCAGCCGCGTGGAAGCCGCCGGATACGGCTGGTCCAGCCTGGGCGAGAACATAGCCCGCGGTCAGGCGGACGCCGCCGCGGTCATGAAAGCGTGGATGAACAGCCCCGGCCACAAGGCCAACATCCTCAACTGCGGGTTCCGGGAGATCGGCATAGGTTTCCACAAGGGCGACGGCGGGCCCTGGTGGACCCAGAACTTCGGAACCCCGAGGTAGCGCCGAAGCAGGGACTCCCACCCCGCCCCACCCCACCCTTCCCGCCCTCCCCCCCACAGCTTTCACCTGCCGTGCACACCCCCCGTCTCCCCGCGGGGCCCGGCACACGTCCTCCGGCCCGAACACGGGTCAGGAGGACGTGTGCGTTCCGGGCCGGATCGGGGTCCGGCCGGGGTGCGGGCCGGACGGCCGCGTTCTTACGGGGGAGGCGGTGACGCGCGGGCCGGCGGGTCGGTCACTATGGGGCCGTGCCCCGAATTCCGCGCTACTTGCTCATATGGCTGTCGTGCACCGCCGCCAGCGTGACCGCCGTGCTCGCCACGGTGCAGTTCGTGGTCGGTTCGACCAGGCATACGCCTCCCGTCGCGCGGTCCGCCCCCATGGTCGTCGACACCCCGCCGGCCTGGCAGGCGGCGCAGGGCCAGTCCGCGAGCCCGCAGGTCCCGAGCGCCACCCCCGGTGCTTCGCCCTCCGCGACCGGGCGGACGTCACCCCCGGCCTCGACGCCCACGTCCCCGAAGGCCACCACGGGAACGCCGCGACCGCCGGCACCCAAACCACGCGTCGACTGCGACGAGGGCGGCCCGGGCCTGCACACCGTCCCCTCGGAGGGCGGCAAGGTCACCGTGCGCTACGGCAGCCGCGGCGTGTGCCTGATCTCCGCGGTGCCCAGCCGGGGCTACAAGGCCGCCACCTCGCAGACCGCGGACCACACCCTGACCGTCACGTTCTCCAGCTCGGACCACCGTTCGGTCATCACGGCGACGATCACCCCGTCGGCGAGGGCCAGCGTGCGCGAGACGTCCTTCTGACCGGTCCGCGCCGCTCGACCCCCTCATCCCCTTTTACGGGTTTCGCACCCTTGTGCACGCTCATCGCCCGAGCTTCATGAAGCGGAAGGTGAGCTGTTCCTTAGGGGAACCTCAAGATCGCGCTCACCCCGTTCCAGCGGCCCCCAGCGGTCCTATGCTCGCGTCAGTCGAGCGGCCTTCGGCGCCCGGGCACGGCTGCCCGGGCAACTCCGTCCAGCCGCCGCGCCACCGAGCCGTCACGCCACCGGATCCACCGGATCCACCGGATCACCGATCCGGAAGGCGTCTCGCGCTTCCCGTCCTCCGAACCGTGCCTTGGGGTGTCTTCGCCATGACTTCTCGCATACTCCGACCCGTCCGTGCAGCCCGCCGCACGACGCGCCCGCGCTCCGCCCTGGTGACCGCGGCCGTGCTCGCCGCCGGGCTGACCGCGGCGTGCGGCCCGTCCACCCAGCCCACCGGCGCCGCCGCCCCGGCGACGGCCGGGCAGTCGTCGCAGACCCTCTCGGCCACGACGGAGTCCGCCTCCGCGTCCGCAGAGGCGTCCCCGTCGGCGTCCGCCACGCCGTCACCCTCGGCATCGGTCTCCGCGTCGGCCAAGGCCTCGGCCGGCGCCTCGCCCACCCCCTCGCGCGCACAGCCCGCCAAGCCCGCCCCCAAGCCGTCCCGCACCTCCGCCGCGCCCGCCCCGGCGGCCCGGATCCCCGGCCCCGGCTACGACAGTTCGGCCGACGCGCAGAAGCTGATCGACGCGGCGCTGCGCGCGGCCAAGGCCGACGGGCGCATGGTGCTGCTCGACTTCGGCGCCAACTGGTGCGGCAACTGCAAGGCCGCCGACAAGGTGTTCGCCCAGCCGAAGACGGCATCGATCCTCGGAGCCTCGTACCACCTGGTCAAGGTGGACATCGGTGGCAACAGCTCCGCCAACTCCGCCCTCCTGCGCAAGTACAGCCCCTCCGGCGGGACGTACAAGATGCCCGTCCTGGTCGTGGTCTCGCCGTCCGGCACCGTGCGCACCGACACGCACGTCACCGGCAATCCCGCCCTGACCTCGGACGGCATCGGCTCCTTCCTCCGCAAGTGGGCGTCATGAGACGTGCGGTCCCACGCACCACCGCCCTGGCCGGCGCCGGCCTCGCGGTGGCGCTCGCCGGATGCGTCTACGCCGCTGCGGGCGCCGCCTCCGACGGAGGTGACGGCAGCGACGGCGGGGGGCCGCCCGGCTCCGGGAGCGCCGCCGTCAGGCCCATGTCCGCGGCCGCGGTCGTCGATGCGGGCGCCCGGCCGCAGGCGCCCGCGCTGGCGGGCGCGGACCTGGACGGAAAGCCGGTCGGCCTCGCCGGGTTCCGGGGCCAGGTCGTCGTCCTCAACGTCTGGGGATCGTGGTGCGGGCCCTGCCGCGCGGAGGCCGACGACCTGGAGCGGCTCAGCGGGGAGACCCGTACGCAGGGAGTCCGGTTCCTCGGGATCAACACCCGCGACCGGGACCGTGCGGCGGCGCAGTCCTTCGTCCGCGCGCACGGCCTGGGATTCCCCAGCCTCCACGACCCCGCCGGCGAGCTCCTGCTCCGCTTTCCGCCCGCGCTCCTCAACCCGCAGACCATCCCCTCGACGCTGGTGATCGACCGCCGCGGCCGGATCGCCGTCAGCATCGGGGGAGCGGTCACCGACGAGGAACTGAGGCCCCTGCTCACCCGCGTCGCGCAGGAGGCGTCATGACGGCGCTCACCGGCGTGACGGCGCTGACCGGCATGGCCACGGTCGCGGAGATGGTGGCGCTCGCCCCCGCGGACGCCGCCCCCTCCCTCCTCCACGGGACGCCGGCCGTCGCCGCCCCCGTGGCGTTCTTCGCGGGACTCGTCTCCTTCCTCTCGCCGTGCGTACTGCCGCTCGTGCCGGGCTACCTGAGCTACGTGACCAGCCTGTCGGTGTCCGACCTCGCGGACGCCCGCGGCGGGCAGCGCGGCCGCATGGCGGCGGGCGCGCTGCTCTTCGTCCTGGGCTTCACGGCCGTACTGGTCTCCGGAGGCGCCCTGTTCGGGTACGCCGGACGCAGCCTGCTGGCCCACCAGGAGGTGGTCACCCGGGTGCTCGGCGTCTTCACCGTGCTGATGGGACTGTCCTTCATGGGGTTCCTGCCGGGCTTCACCCAGCGGGAGTTCCGCAGCCACCGGCGGCCCGTGCTCGGTCTGGCGGGCGCGCCGCTGCTGGGGGCGGTGTTCGCGGTCGGATGGACCCCGTGCATCGGCCCGACGCTGGCCGCCGTGCAGGCGCTCGCCTGGAGCGAGGCGAGCGCGGCCCGCGGAGCGCTGCTGATGGCGGCCTACTGCCTCGGGCTGGGCCTCCCGTTCATCCTCGCCGCCCTGGCCTTCCGCCGGGCCCTGGGCGCCTTCGGCCTGGTCAAACGGCACTACCAGTGGGTCCTGCGGACCGGCGGCGGCATGCTCGTGCTCGTCGGCGTCCTGCTGGCCACGGGCGTGTGGAACGACCTGGTGTACCGGCTCCAGTTGTGGAGCGCGGCGTACACCACGGCCGTCTAGCGCCGGGCCCGGCCCTTCCGCCGCCCTTGCCCTTCCCTCAGCCCCTCTTGCCCTCCCTCGCCCCTCCCTTCCCCCTTCCCTGACGAAAGCACGGCCATGAACGTGTCCCCGTACGCGCACCACTCCCGCAAGGCCCGCCTCGCGGCCGCCCTGCTCTCCCTGACGGCGCTCACGGCCTGCGGCGAGCAGCCCGCGAAGACCGGCTCCGCGCCCACGACGAGCTTCACCGAGAACGGGGTCACCGTCACCCTCTCGGTCTCGGACTGGCAGCCGCCGCGGGCCACCCTGACCGCGGTGTTCACCCCCGAGGAGAAGGGGTTCCACCTCTACAGCACCGAGCTGCCCGCCACCGGAATCGAGGGCGTGGGCCGGCCGACCTCGATGGACGTCACCGGCGTCCTGCGGGCGGACGGGAAGCTGAAGGCCGCGGCGGACGTACGGACGATCAGCGTGCCCGGCGTCGACGCCCCGGTCCCCGTCTACCCGGACGGACCCGTCACCACCACACTGGCCGTGCGCCTGGAGGGCAAGGGCAAGGGCAAGGGCAACGGGGACGGGAACGCCGGCGGCGACGCGACCGTCCTGCTCGGGTACGCGAGCTGCAGCTCCGAGGAGGGCTGCACCATTCCGGTCTCCGACCGCCCCGTCCACCTGCACGTCACAGACGAGGGCCCGGCCTTCGCGGACCGATAGGAACGAACGTTCACTTAAGGTGTGCCCATGCCGAGCGTCCTGGTCGTCGAAGACGACCCCAGCATCCGCCAGTCACTGATCGAAGTCCTGGCGGAGCACGGGTATGCCGTACGCAGCGCGGGCGACGGGTTCGGTGCCCTGCGCGAGGTCACCCAGTCGCCCTTCGACGCGGTGGTCCTGGACCTGGGACTGCCCGATCTGGACGGAGGAGACGCATTGCGCATGATCCGGGGCATCTCCTCCGTTCCGGTGCTGGTGGCCACCGCACGCGACGACGAGGCGGAAATCATCCGGCTCCTCAACGCGGGCGCCGACGACTACCTGGTCAAGCCCTTCTCCGGGGGACAGCTCATCGCCCGCCTCTCCGCCGTCCTGCGGCGCACCAGCCACCTGCCGCCCGTGCGCGCCGCGCACGGGGTCGGGGGGCCGCGCCCGGCAGCGGCGGCCGAACCGCTGCGCCCCACCACCGTGGGCGAGCTGGCGGTGGATCCCGGCGCCCGTACCGCACACCTGTCCGGCCGCGAGCTCCGGCTCACCCGGCGCGAGTTCGACCTCCTGGCCTTCCTCGCCCACCACACCGGCCAGGTCGTCTCCAAACGCCGGCTGCTGACCGAGGTCTGGCGCGAGCCGTACGTGGACGACCAGACCGTCGACGTGCACCTGTCCTCGCTGCGACGCAAGCTCGGCGAACGCGCGGCCGCCCCGCGCTACCTGCTGACCGTCCGCGGCGTCGGCATCAAGCTGGTGGCGCCGCGGTGAGACGCTCCCTGGCCGGAGTGGCGCTCGCCGTCACGTCCATGGTCGCCCTCTCCTTCCTCATACCGCTGGCCGCCCTGGTGATGTCGCTCGTCAAGGAGCAGAGCGTCACCGCCGCCGAGCAGCGGGCCGCCGCCCTGGCCCCCGTACTGACACTGACCACGGATCCGTCCGCCCTGCGGGAGTCCGCCGCCAGCCTGGACGCGGCCGAGTACGTGGTCGTCCACCTGCCTGACGCCCCCGTCCTCGGCACGTCCCGGGCCCCCGCGGCGCTGCTCGAACGGGCCGAGCAGGGCCGCGAGTCCATATCCGAGCGGATTCCCGGCGGCTGGATCTGCCTGCAGCCGGTGGTACTGCCCGGCGACCAGGTCGCCGTCATCGAGAACTTCGTCCCCGAACGGGAGCTGACCCGCGGGGTCACGGCCTCCTGGGCGGTCATGCTCCTCCTCGCCGTCGGACTGGTCGGCGGCTCCGTACTGGTCGCCGACCGCCTCGGAGCGAAGGTCGTCCGGTCCTCCAAGAGGCTCTCCCACGCCTCCCAGGCCCTGGGTCAGGGCAATCTGGACGCCCGTGTGGACCCCATGGGCCCACGGGAACTGCGCGACGCGGGCATCGCCTTCAACACCATGGCCCACCGCATGACCGAACTGCTCGCCGTCGAACGCGAACTGGTCGCCGACCTGTCCCACCGGCTGCGCACCCCGCTGACGGCCCTGCACCTGGCGACGGAACGCATGGCCGGCTCACCGGAGTCGGCCAGGGTAGAGGCCGCCGTGTGCGCACTGGAGACGGAACTCCGGGCCATCATCACCGCGGCCCGCACCCCGCTCGCCGTGGGCCCGATGGGGCAGGGCATGCTCGGCCCGGAAACCGGCACGGAAGCCGGTACGGAACACCAGGCCGCGCGCCCCGGACCGGCCGGACCCCGCTGTGAGGCGGCGGACGTCGTACGCGGCCGGACCGCCTTCTGGGCCGTCCTGGCGGAGCAGCAGAACCGCCCCTGCTCCCTCGACCTCACCCAGGAGCCGGCGGCCGTCGGCCTCTGCGAGGACGACGTGGCAGCCGTGGTGGACGCGCTCATCGGCAACGTCTTCCGGCACACCCCGCCCGGGACCCCGTTCGCCGTGCGCGTCGCCCGCACCGCCCAGGCCGTGGAACTGGTCGTGGAGGACGACGGTCCGGGCATCCCCGAACCGGACCAGGCCCTCTCCCGCGGAAGCAGCACCGGCTCCTCGGGGCTGGGCCTCGACATCGCCCGCAGGGCCGGCTCCGTCACGGGCGGCTCGGTGCGCATCTCCCGCGGCCCCCGCGGAGGCGCACGGATCACCGTGGTCTTCGGCCTGGCGGCACCCCTGCCGTCCCGGCGCGGGCCGCGCGCCTCCCGGCGGCGTACGGGCTGGCCGCGCGGCCGGTGAAGCCCCGCGGCGGCCCGCGGGTGAAGCGCCGCGACGGCCCACAGGCGAAGCCCCGCGGCGCACCGCGCCGTCAGACCGCCGGGACCCCCGGCGCGACCTCGGGGAAGACGGGGGCGATCCCGAGGGCCGGCGCGATCGCCCGCCAGATCGTCGACTGGGCCGTGGCGATGTCGATCCGGGGATCCTCCAGCATCAGCCGGTTGCCTAGCCCGTCGCACAGGGCCAGCACCAGCGTGCCGACCTCGGCGACGTCGCACTCGGTGAACTCGCCCGAAGCGATGCCCCGTTCCACGACTCCGGCGACCCAGGCGTGCAGCTGGTCGTACAGGTCGACGGCGAGGTCCCGGGCCGTGCCGTCGCGCAGGGCCCGCACCCACAGCTCCTGCCAGAGCTTCCAGTCCTGGCGCAGCTCGGCGTCCGTGGGCAGCATGCTCCGTACGATCCGGGCCAGGACGGCGGCCGCCGGAAGCGAATCGTCCTCGCTGCCGGTGTCCGTACCGGTCTTGGCGAAGGAGTGCGTCATCGCCTCGGCGAAGAGCTTCTCGCGGGTGTCGAAGTGGTAGTGCAGCAGGGCCTTCGAGACACCGGCGGCCTCGGCCACCTTGCGCATGCTGACGTGCTCGAAACCGATGTCGGCGATCACTTCGCACGCGGCCGTCAGGATCCGCTCACGCGTTTCTAGTGCCCGCTCGGCCTTGGTCACGTGGGCTGCTCCCCGTGTCGGCACCCGTCGGATGGGGTGCGTGGGTGGGTGGAAGGGCCCCGGCGGCCCCGCCCGCCGGACCCCCATCCTCGCGCATGGGGCCTGCGGGCCGCGGTCGTCGGGGCACCGCGGTCAGGAATAGGTGTGGAAACCCCGGCCGGTCTTGCGGCCGAGCAGGCCCGCGTCCACCATCCGCGCCAGCAGGGGCGGCGGTGCGTAGAGCGGCTCCCGGTACTCCGCGTACATCGACCGGGCGATCGCCTGGACGGTGTCCAGTCCGATGAGGTCGGCCAGGGCCAGCGGCCCGAGCGGGTGGGCGCAACCCAAGGTCATGCCCCGGTCGATGTCCTCGGCCGACGCGGTCCGCGACGCGGCCATCCGCACGGCGGCGAGCAGGTACGGGACGAGGAGCGCGTTCACCACGAACCCGGCGCGGTCCTCGGCGTGGACCACCTGCTTGCCCAGCACGCCGGAGGCGAACTCCCGCGCGCGCCGGACGGTTTCCGCGGAGGTGAGCAGGGAGGGCACCAGCTCGACCAGGGGCAGCACCGGGACGGGATTGAAGAAGTGGAGGCCGACGACCTGCTCCGGCCGGGACGTGGCCGCCGCCAGCCGGATCACCGGGATGGAGGAGGTGTTCGTCGCGAGGACCGCGTCCCTGCGCCCGACAGCCCGGTCGATCCGGGCGAAGACCTCCAGCTTCGCCCGCTCGTCCTCGGCCACCGCCTCGACGACGAGGTCCCGGTCGGCCATCCGGTCCATGTCCGTGGTCATCGCGATCCGGCCCACAGCGGCGTCGCGTTCGGCGCCGGTCAGCTTTCCGGAGGCCGTGGCGCGGGCCAGGGAGCGGGCGATCCGCTCCCGGCCGGCGTCCGCGGCACCGCGGCTCGTCTCCACCACCACCACGTCCAGCCCGGCGCGGGCACAGACCTCGGCGATGCCGGATCCCATCAGGCCGCACCCCACGATCCCGACGCGTTCGACATCGGTCATCGGCTCTCCCTCTTCGGACTCGGACTCGGATTCGGGTTGGGACTCGGACGGTTCTCGTATCGACGGATGCGGCGGCGGTCCGGGCCGCGG
>NZ_JBHWMB010000004.1:0-24025 GCF_042730015.1 Streptomyces sp. NPDC059957
CCCCGTGTCCTGGCCAGGACACGGGGCGACCGGCGGTTGTCCGGGCCGACCGGGGAGGTCGGCCGGTCAGGCCCGGCCGCGGATCGGGCGCCGGCGGCGCATCACGTGGGCACCGGCACCGAGGGCCGCCGCACCGACGAGGCTCGCGCCGATGGCGGTCTCGGTGGTGGACGGGCCGAGGGAGCCGCCGATGCCGCCCTGGGCGCCGCGGCCGTCCAGGATCGTGAAGCGGTGCGTGGCGACCAGGCTGTTGTCGTGGCACTTGACCGACAGTGTGTGGTGCCCGGGCGAGGCGTGGTTGAAGATCCGGACGGTCGCGAAGCCGATGGAGCCGGCCGACAGGTTCGTCTGCGGAAAGTTGCCGTGCGAGAAGACGATGCCGCCGTGGTGGCAACCGGCCGCGCTGACCTGCATCGTGGAGCCCTGGTGCACGGAGTACGGGTTGACGGTGACATTGCTGGGCCCGCCGTTGCCTCCCGAGGGCGGACCGCCCGCAGGGTTCGCGGAGGCGAATGGGGCACTGAGGGCGATGGCGGCGCAAGTGGCCGCCGCGGTCACGGTAAGAGCGCGGAGAACACGCATGGTGGAACCTCCAGCGGGAAGCGCCCCGGAGCGGTGGCCCGGGCAGATCGACGAGAACGCCTCCCATCACGAACCCTCGGCTCGGTCCGCAACCAGCGCATTTCCACCTTTGGGCCGCAAGGTTGAGCGACACGCCGATGCGCGGACGCGTTTGCTGACGGATCCGCAGGTCACGACCCGTCAGGCATTTATGTGACGATTACCTGGATGGGCGCACCCCTTCCGGCCCCACCACCCGTTCGCCCTTCCCCGATCGCCGTCCCGCACGCACCGCCTTAGCGTGCGTGAAGTAGGGCGTGAAGGGGTGGGACAAGAACGCGGGTCGGGACCCCCGCGTCGGGAAGGGAGAACCATGCTCGAGGACGAGGGTGAGAGGCCACCGAGGAGGCGCTCCCCCTGGGGTGCGATCGCGCTGGTCATGCTCAGCGGCCTCGCCATGATGCGCAACGGAGCCGAGGCCGGCGACGGCCCCCCGCAGCCGGCCGCCGCCGCCGCGGTCAGCGCACCGGCCGGGTCGGCGGTCGGGCCACGGGCCGACCAGGCACCCGGCGATCCGCCCGTGCCGCCGCCGGACATGGAGGTGCTGGGCCACTCGTCGGTCCAGCGCATCCGGATCCCGTCGATCAGCGTGGACGCACCGGTGATGACGGTCGGGCTGGACGCGCAGGGCTGGATCGACGCGCCGCCCCCGCAGGACAAGAACCTGGCCGGCTGGTACCTGAACGGCATCTCGCCGGGCCAGCAGGGTTCGGCGGTGATCGTGGGCCACGTGGACAACGCGCAGGGCCCCGCGGTCTTCTACGGGCTGGGCTCGGTCCAGAAGGGCAGCCGCGTCGAGGTGGCGCGCTACGACGGCCGCACGGCGGTGTTCGAGGTGTACGGCGTGGAGGTCTTCTCCAAGAACACCTTCCCCGGATCCCGGGTCTACGGGGACACCGGACACCCGGAGCTCCGGGTGATCACCTGCGGCGGCGGCTACTCGAAGGGGCGCGGCTACGACGGCAACGTCGTCGTGTTCGCGCGGATGGTGGAGGCCCGCTGACCCACCCGCGCGGCGGCGGACGGCGCCGCCGCGCGCGGGTACGGCCCCTCAGTGCGGCGGCAGCTCCGGCAGCGTCATCCGGAATCCCCGTCCGAGCAGTTGCGGCAGGTAGCTCGCCAGCGCCTGCACGCTCTGCGAGCGGTTGCCGCCCGCGTCGTGGTTCAGCACGATCACCCCGGGCGCGGCCTGCTTGAGGACCCGCGACACGATCGCGGTGGTGCCCGGCTCCTTCCAGTCCAGGGTGTCCACGGTCCAGGCGAGCGGTTCCATGCCGAGCTCCGCGCCGATCTCGAAGGCGGCCCGGTTCCAGGCCCCGTAGGGCGCCCGGAACCACAGCGGAGCCGTCCCGACGGCCTGGTGGACGACCTCGCTCGTCCGGCCGATCTCGGATGCCATCGCCGGTCGGCTGATCTTGGTGAGCTGCGGATGGGTCCAGGTGTGGTTGCCGATGACGTGTCCCTCGGCCACCATCCTGCGCAGCAGGTCCTTGTTGTCGACCGCCATCTCCCCGCAGACGAAGAACATGGCCCGGACGCCGTGGCGCGCGAGGGTGTCCAGGATGCCCGGGGTGTAGCGGGGGTCGGGCCCGTCGTCGAAGGTGAGGGTCATGGCGCTCGCCGCGTTCCCGTCGGCGGGGAGTTCCAGGATCGGCCGGTTCCGTACGGCGGGCTTCGCCGCGGGCGCGCGCTCCGGGGCCCCTTCGGAGGTCATCGGCTCGAGCCGGTACGGGGATCCGCGCGGGAACTGCGGCAGTTGGCCGGGGGCTCCGGTGAGGGGTCCGGGCCCTGCGGCTCCGCCGGGTGCCGCACCGGGGCCGGGGCCTGCCGCGGGGGTGCCCGCGCCCGGTGTCGGCAGGTCGGTTTCGCCGCCCGTCAGCAGCCCTGCGGCGGCGGCGACTCCGAGGAAGACGGCGGAACGCAGGAGCATGCGTCGCCCTACTGTCGGCTCGTCATTTTTCATTACTACTACGTATCAACGACATCGCCGCAGATGTCGAGAGGCGCGGACACGGCCCGCGCCGCTCACCCGCTCGGAGCAGTCCTGCCGGTCAGCCCCGCCTCACCAGCGGGAACGGCAGCGTCTCCCGGATCGTCAGACCCGTGAGGAACATGACGAGGCGGTCGACGCCGATGCCCAGGCCGCCGGTCGGCGGCATCGCGTACTCCAGTGCGTCCAGGAAGTCGTTGTCGAGCTCCATCG
This sequence comes from Streptomyces sp. NPDC059957, assembly GCF_042730015.1. Classification (NCBI taxonomy): domain Bacteria; kingdom Bacillati; phylum Actinomycetota; class Actinomycetes; order Kitasatosporales; family Streptomycetaceae; genus Streptomyces; species Streptomyces sp. NPDC059957. The sequence goes on from NZ_JBHWMB010000004.1 coordinate 2,825, forward strand.
CCTCCGGGTCCCCGCCCGCCGCCAGCAGCGACTGCGCGGTCAGCCGGCGCCGCTGCTCGACGGGGTCGGTCAGCTCCGAGTAGGCGGTGCCCAGTTCGGTGCCGAAGGCCACCAGGTCCCAGCGTTCCGCGAGCCTGGGGTCCTTTCGGTGCTGCCGGGTGAGCGGGGAGACGTCGGTCGGGAAGTCCTTGTAGAAGGTGGGCAGCTTGGTCCGCTCCTCCACGAGCCGCTCGTACATCTCCAGGACCACGTCGCCCCGGGTGTTGTCGGGCGTGTGCGGCACGGCCGCGCGGTCGCACAGCCGCCGCAGGACGTGCTCCTCGGTGTCGGCGTCGACCTCCTCGCCCAGTGCCTCGCTGATCGCCCCGTACATCGTCTTGACCGGCCAGGGCCCGGAGATGTCGTGGACGACGAGCTTTCCGTCCGGTCCGGCCTTGTGCGCGATGGGCGAGCCGAAAGCGGCCGTGGCGGCGCCCTGGATCAGCTCGCGGGTCAGGTCGAGCATCACGTCGTAGTCGGCGAAGGCCTGGTAGGCCTCCAGCATCGTGAACTCGGGGTTGTGCTTGTAGGAGACGCCCTCGTTGCGGAAGGTGCGGCCCATCTCGAAGACCTTCTCCATGCCGCCCACGCACAATCGCTTCAGGTACAGCTCGGGCGCGATGCGCAGGTACAGGTCGAGGTCGTAGGCGTTGATGTGGGTGCGGAACGGGCGGGCGTTGGCCCCGCCGTGGATCTGCTGGAGCATCGGGGTCTCGACCTCCAGGTAACCCCGGTCCAGCAGCCCCTGCCGCAGGGCCTGGACGGCGCTGGACCGGGCCCGTACGATGTCGCGCGTCTCGGGGCTGGCCACCAGGTCGAGGTAGCGCCGGCGGACCTTGGCCTCGGGGTCGGCGAGGCCCTTGCGCTTGTCGGGCAGCGGGCGCAGGCACTTGCCGGTGAGCTGCCAGGAGTCGACGACCACGGACAGTTCACCGCTCTTGCTCGCTCCCACCTCGCCGCTCGCGACAACGTGGTCGCCGAAGTCCACCTGTGAGGTGAAGGTGCCGAGGACTGCGGCGTCCGACTCGTCCCGGGTGAACATCAGCTGGATGTCTCCCGACCAGTCCCGCAGGACGGCGAACACCACGCCGCCGAGGTCGCGTACGACCATCACCCGTCCGGCGACGGTGACCGGCGAGCCGGTGCGGCTGCCGGGCGGGTAGCCGGGGTGCGCGGCCTTCAGCTCGGCGACCGTGTGGGTGCGCTGCGGGATTCCCACGGGGTACGGGTCGGTGCCGGCGGCCCGGATCCGCTCCAGCTTGTCGTGCCGGACCCGGACCTGTTCGGGCAGCCGCTCGGCCCGCGCACCCGCGCCGTCCTCCTCCCCTACGGATTCCAGCCCGAGGGATTCGATGGGCGGCAGGCCGGCGGTGGTGGCGGGGGCGGTGAGCCCGCGCGGGTGGCCGTTGCCCCACAGGGTGCGCATGCTCGGCACGGAGACGAACCCCTCGGCGATGCCGGAGGCGAGGCTGACCCGGGCGAGCGAGCCGGCGTCCTGGAAGCAGAGGAACCGCGGGTACCACTCGGGGCCGTACTTGACGTTCGAGCGGTACAGCGCCTCCAGCTGCCACCAGCGGGAGAAGAAGAGCAGCAGCTTGCGCCACACCTTCAGGACGGGACCGGCGCCGATCCGGCCGCCCTCCTCGAAGGCGGAGCGGAAGACGGCGAAGTTGAGGGAGATGCGGCGCACGCCCAGGCCCGGCGCGGCCGCGCAGAGCTCGGCGACCATGAACTCCATGACACCGTTGGGGGCGGCCCGGTCGCGGCGCATCAGGTCGAGGGAGATGCCGTCCTTGCCCCAGGGCACGAAGGAGAGCAGGGCGATCAGCTCGCCCTCGTCGTCGAAGGCCTCCACGAGCAGGCAGTCCCCGTCGGCGGAGTCCCCGAGCCGGTCGAGGGCCATGGAGAAGCCGCGTTCGGTCTCGGTGTCCCGCCATGTGTCGGCCCGGTCCACGATCATCTGCATCTCGTCCTCGGAGAGGGCGGAGTGGCGGCGGATGACCGTACTGGCTCCCGTGCGCTTGACGCGGTTGACGGCCTGGCGGGTGACGCGCATGTCGCGGCCGTCGAGGTCGAAGTGGGCCACGTGCAGGATGGCCTCGTCGCCGAGCTGGAGGGCGCCGAGCCCGGAGCGGGCGTACGCGGTCGCCCCGTCCTCGGAGGCGCCCATGACGGCGGGCTGCCAGCCGTAGCGGCGGGCGACGGCGAGCCAGGCGTCGATGGCGGGGGTCCAGGCGGCCGGGTCGCCGACGGGGTCGCCGCTGCCGAGGCAGACGCCGGCCTCGACCCGGTAGGTGACGGCGGCCTTGCCGTTCGGGGCGAACACGACGGCCTTGTCGCGCCGGGTGGCGAAGTAGCCGAGGGAGTCGTTGCGCCCGTAGGCGCCCAGCAGGGCCCGGATGCGGGGCTCTTCGTCCCCGTGCAGGGCGGCGGTCAGCCGCTGGGAGCGGAAGAGGGTGGCGGCGGCGTTCAGCAGGGCGAGGGCGCCGAAGAGGCCGAGCAGGAAGTACAGGGGCCTGGGCGGGTGGCCGTCGAACTGCCGGGCCGAGAACAGCCCGCCGAAGACCTGCTTGGCGGACCAGTCCAGCCACTGCCCCTTGGGCAGGCTTCCCGGGAACAGCGCGACCAGGCCCCAGCCGAGGAAGACGGCCGCGAGCAGGCCGAGGCCGAGCACGAGCATGGCCCGCCACAGGGCCCCCGGCCGGGAGGCGGCGTTGAACTCCTTGCGCGCGGCGATCAGGATCGCGAGGGCGGCGACCGCGAGGGCCATGGAGGAGAAGCCCACCCAGTAGTCCTCTTCGGCCACGGTCAGCACGTCGACCAGGACCAGCAGGGCCAAATAGGTGACGACGATCCACCAGGCGACCTTCTTGCGCATGCCGAGTGCGGCGGCGAGGAGGAAGAGGAAGACGGCGTAGGCGAGGTTCGCGCTGACCGGCACGACGATGGCGTCGAGGAAGCGCACGACGGGCCGCAGCAGGCGGCGCAGCGTCGGGGAGAGCGCCAGCAGGGCGCAGAGCAGCCCGAGCGTTCCGAAGAACGCTCCGAAGGCGTCGGGCACCCGGTTCAGGAAGCGGCTGCGGCTCCCGCGCGTCCCGCGCGTCTCCTCCACGGTGGCACTCATGGTTCGCACTGTAAGGAGGGCCGCGCCCCTTCGCGCGGTGAGCGGGCCCGGGCTGATCCGCGACGCACGCTCTAACCTCGGAAGGGTGACGGAGCACGTGGGTACGGGATTCGAGCGCGGTACGGACGGTCCGAAGGTGATCCTCGCCGGGGTGGACGGTTCGCAGTCCTCGCTCCGCGCGGCCGCCTACGCCGCGGGGCTGGCCCGGCGGCAGAACGCGCTGCTGGCGCTGGTGTACGTCCAGCCGGTGATGCCGGCCGGGGCCTCGCTGGGGGCTCCGGTGTCGGAGGCCACCGAGGAGATCGCGGAGGGGCTGGTGGCCGAGATCCGGGAGTCCGCGGAGCGACTGAAGGGCGTCTACGACGTCCGCTGGCAGTTCCACACCTTCCGCGGGGACGCGTACGCCGGGCTGGTGGGCGCGGCCGAGGAGCTGATGGCGGACGCGGTGGTGGTCGGGGCTTCGGAGCAGGCCGGGCACCGGATCGTGGGGTCGGTGGCGATCCGTCTGGTGAAGGCGGGGCGCTGGCCCGTCACCGTGGTGCCGTAGCGGTCGTCGGCCGCCGCTCCCCCGGCACCACCGTGTCCCGGAGGCTCTTTGCCTGCGCAACCTGATCATCGTAGACGGCGGGGCCTTCACTGACGTATGTTCGGGCAGCTCGGAGGGCCTGTGGGCCATTCCGCTTTCCTGTCATACGTCACGCATGTTCCCGTGGGGGGTACTTCGTCATGTCCTCGATCGCGCCCGGTCCGTCGCCGTCGCCGTATCCGGCGTCGCAGCCCGTCCAGGTCCTGCGTTCCCCGCAGGGGCTCGCGACTGCCGTGACCGCACTGCTGTCCGTCGGGGCGGTGTTCGCTCTGCTCGCGACCTGGGGAAAGGTGACCAGGTGGCAGCACATGAAGCAGGTGCTCACGGATCCCCCGGGCACCGACCACAGCGGCATGGCCGCGGCCGACTTCCTCAACTCCCTGGTCGAGTTCGCCCAGAGCCTGACCACAGCGGCGACGGTCGTGGTCTTCCTCATGTGGTTCCACCGGGTCCGCTGCAATGCCGGGGTGTTCCGCCCCGACGGCTTCAGCCAGTCCGCCGGCTGGGCCATCGGCGGGTGGTTCGTCCCGATCGCGAACCTCTTCTTCCCGTACCGGACGGCGCGGGAGACCTGGGACGCCAGCGTGCAGAACGCGCCCGACGGCTCCTTCCGGTCCATCTCGGGCGCCCCGGTGGTCGCGTGGTGGCTGGTGGGGGTGAGCGGCTGGTTCCTCCACGGGCTCGCCTCGTACCAGTACGGGAAGGCTGAGGGCGCCGCGGAGGTCCGCGACGCCTCCTCCCTCGGAGCCTTCGGGGACCTGATCGCCGTCGTGGCCGCCGTGCTGGCCGTCCTCTTCGTGCGCAAGCTGACCGCGATGCAGGGCGTCAAGGCCGCCCAGGGGCCGAACGCCGCGGCCTGGCCGCCGGGATCCGAGCACCCCCACGGCCCTACCGCGCCATCGTCAGCCCGTCCTTCGCCGCGCCCCGGCCGAGGACGGCATCAGTGATCTCGTCGCGCGCCTCCTCGTAGTCCTCGCGGCCCGGCGACTGGGCGAGGGCGGCCGGGAGGTTGACGACCCGGCCCGCTCCGAGGTCCATCATCTGCGGGACGAACTCGGCCTTGGTGACCTGCCAGCGCTGCCCGGGGGCGGCCGGCGGGGCGAAGGTGAAGCGGCCGATGGAACCGTAGTTGCCGCGCATGTCGCGGGCGCCGCTGTAGTTGAACATCTCGCCGGCCACCTGGTCGCCCATGCCGTAGACGATCCAGGTCCCGTTGACCTTCTCGTACGCCTGCGGGATGTGGGCGTGCGTGCCGAGGATCATGTCCACGTCGGGGCGGCCGCCGGTCTGCGAGGCGGTCAGCGCCTTGCCGAGCGCGAGTTGCTTCTCGTCCGGTTCGGTCTGCCATTCCGTGCCCCAGTGGAGGCTCACGAGGACCACGTCGGCGCCCGCCTTACGGGCCGCCCGGGAGTCCGCGATGATCTTCTCCTGCTCCATCAGGTTGACCGCCCAGGGCTGACCCTCGGGCATCGGGTAGCCGTTCGTGTCGTACGTGTACGCGAGGTGCGCGACCTTCGCGGAGCCCGCGGAGTACATCGTCACGGTGCCCGCCTCGGCCTGCGTACGGGCCGATCCCGCGTGTTTCAGACCGACCTTGTCGAAGCGGTCGAGGGTGCGCTTCAGACCGGCTCCGCCACCGTCGAGGGTGTGGTTCGAGGCCGTGGAGCAGCCGTCGTAGCCGGCGTCCTTGAGGCCGTCGGCGACCTCGGGCGGGGACTGGAAGGCGGGGTAGCCGGTGAACGGTCCGCCCTCCGGCCCGTAGATGGTCTCCATGTGGCAGAGGGCCAGGTCGGCTGCCGAAACGATCGGCTTGACCGCGGAGAACATCGGCCGGAAGTCGTGGCCGTCGCCGTCCGCGTCGGAGGCCGCCCGCCGGATGACCGACTCGTGGGGCAGCACGTCGCCGCTCGCGACGAGGGTGAAGCCCTTCATCGATCCGGCGGCGGGCGCCGTGGTCGATCCGGGAGCGCCGTCGGGCGCCTGGGTGGTCCGGGACCCGCCGAGGCGGGCCGGCGCGGGGTCCCCACCGGCGGAGCAGCCGGCTACGGCCGACAGCACCACGGCCGTCAGCAGTGCGAGGGCGTGGCGGGTGCGCGCGGTCATCTGTCCCAGCTCTCCTTGATTAATACGACTACCTGATCTTCAGTCAATCCATAGAAAGAGACGCCTGAAGTCAAGGAACGGCTCCGCCGGCCGACCGCGCACTCACCCCAATGGCCGTTCGGCGCGCCGTTCGACCGTTCACCGCCCGGCGCGGCCGCCCACCGGATGACCCGGGTGCTTGGGCGCACCGTCCGGGCGGGACGGTTCCGGGCGGGCCCGGTGCAGGTCAGGGTGGATCCGTCGACCCCGACCGCCCCCGCACCGCCCCCCGGAAGGAGCCTCCCGTGCCCCTTGCCCCCACCCTCCGACGCACCGATCCCGAGGCACTGGCCGAACTCCAGCGCGAACACGGACGGGCCCTGTTCGGTTTCCTGCTGGGCCTCACCGCCGGTGACGCCCAGCGCGCGGAAGACCTCGTACAGGAGACCCTCCTGCGCCTCTGGCAGCATCCGGAGGTCCTGGGGAGCGACTACGAGTCCCTGCGGCCCTGGCTGTTCACGGTGGCCCGGCGGCTCGCCATAGACGCCCGCCGGGCGCGCCTGTCCAGGCCCCTGGAGGTGGACCCGACAGGGCTGGAGCAGGCTCCGGCGCCGGGTGACGCGGTGGCGGGCTCGGTGACCGCCATCGACGTACGGCGGGCGGTGGGATCACTGGGACCGGAGCACCGGGACGTCCTGGTGCAGGTCTACTTCCAGGACCGCTCCGTGGCCGAGGCCGCGGCGGAGCTCGGCATTCCGGCGGGCACGGTCAAGTCCCGTACGTACTACGCCCTGCGCGCCCTGCGGAAGGGCCTCCAGGGCTACGGGTACGGACTCGGCGCCTGAGGGACGGACGGGCGCAGTGTCCGGGGGCGTTGTCAGTGGCGGATGCGAGGCTCGTGGGATGCCGAACACCACGAACACCGCTGCCATCACCGCCTATTGGGACACGACCGCTTCCCGGTTCGACGAGGAGCCCGACCACGGGCTGCGAGCCCCGGAAACCCGCGAGGCGTGGGCGGACCTCCTCGGCTCCTGGCTGCCCGCCGGACCGCTCGACGTCCTCGACGTGGGCTGCGGCACCGGATCACTGTCCCTGCTGGCCGCCGAAGCCGGGCACCGGGTCACCGGCGTGGACCTCGCCCCGCGGATGGTCGAGCACGCCCGGGTGAAACTGGCGGCCGCCGGACTGACCGGCCGGTTCCTGGTCGGCGACGCCGCCGTACCGCCCACCGGCGACCAGCGGTTCGACGCCCTGCTCTCCCGCCACCTGCTGTGGACCCTGCCCGCCCCCGAGGTCGCGCTCGGCAACTGGATCGGCCGACTGCGCCCGGGCGGCACCCTCGTCCTCGTCGAGGGCCGCTGGCGCGAGGCCGGTGCGAGTGGCACGCCGTACGTGCCCGGCGCCGAGACCCTGCCCTGGGCGGGCGGCGTCGGCGCCGACGAACTCGCCGCCGTCGTAGGGCCGCTCGTCACCGCCCTGCGCGTCGAGCCCCTCGGGGGCAACCCGGCCCTGTGGGGACGCGCGGTGACCGACGAACGCTACGCCGTGATCGCCACGGTCTGACCGGATCGACGCACACCGAACGCGTCAAAGAATGGCCTGAACGCCATCGAATCGGACACGAACCGCATCGAAACCGGCATCGGACCGTTCAAGTTGAGTAAACATCCCCCGATCCGCGACCCGCGCAAGGAAGGCTCGGCGTAGACGGCGGGAAGACTCGACGCATGCGGGAGAAGGTGGAACGGTGCAGCCCGAGGGTACGAACGGCACCAGTGACGGTGGGCTCGCGGTGCCCATGGCATGGCTCTACGCGGAGTACATCGCCGACGAACTGCTGCGCACGGGCCGGCTGATCCCGGTCAGCACCCTGGAGTTCCGCGCCGGGCGCGACACGCTCGCGCTGACCATCTACCTCTCGGACGCCGCCGGCGAACTCTCCGGGATCCGGGTCGTCTCGCAGCTCGACGAGTGGATGTCGCTGACGGCGTACGGGCACCCCTGGCGCGACTGGGTCCACACCCGGTTCCTCGCGCTGGGCGAGGAGGCCCGCGAGCGCGGCCGGGGCGAGGACCCCGACCTGGAACTGGCCCGGGCGGCCTGGCGCTGGCTGGACCACACGGAGCTGTTCGCCACCAACCTCGACCCGGGACGCCACGGCCACGCCGACACCCCGCCGGGCCTGGACGAGAACGCCCGGGTCTGGACCCCGGCCTGGCAACTCGGCCTGCCCCTGGGGCACTTGGCGATGCACCTGTTCTGAGGGCGGGTACGCAGAGCCGCCCGGCCCGCTACTCCGGCCGGCGCGGCCCGGGCGGCTCCGTCGGGTCGGTGACCAGCCCGGTGAAGTCGGCCTCGTTGCGCTCGGCCCGGATCACGTACGCGCGGGCGACGCACCACAGCACCGGGTACACCAGGACTCCGAGCACCACCCAGACCAGCGGGCCCGACGCCACCCGCGGGACCAGGAACAGCAGGGGCAGCAAACCCACCAGGAGGACGAGCGCGGCCAGGGCGCCGAGTCCAGCACGGAGCTGGCTGCGCATGAGGGCCCGTACGTAGGTGGCTCCGAGGGTGGTCTGCTCGGAGATCTCGGAGCGGGCCGGCGTGTGCGCGGGCGGCCTGCGGCGGCTGCCGCGCGGGACCCCGGTGACGACCTCCCGCCGGGGCGGCTGCGGCTGCTGCTCCTCGGCCATGGGCCGGAGTCTAACCGGAGCCGGGCCGCCCCGCCCCCTCCCGGGGAGGGCCCCGGGACCTACTTCAGCAGCTTCGACAGCCGCCGGTCGGCGAGCGGCTTGCCCCCGGTCTGGCAGGTCGCGCAGTACTGGAGCGAGGAGTCGGCGAAGGAGACCGAGCGGACGGTGTCCCCGCACACCGGGCAGGGTTCGCCCGCGCGGCCGTGGACCCGCATCCCGCTCTTCTTCTCGGCCTTGAGCCGTCCGGCGGCCACCCCGTGCGCCCGCTCGACGGCCGTGCGCAGGGTCTCCTCGACGGCCGCGTACAGCTGGTCCACCTGCGCCTCGTCGAAGGAGGCTGCCAGTTTGAAGGGCGAGACCTTGGCGTGGTGGAGGATTTCGTCGCTGTAGGCGTTGCCGATGCCCGCGATGACGCTCTGGTCGCGCAACACGCCCTTGATCTGCCGCCGTTCCCCGGCGAGCAGCGCGCCGAAGGCCTCGCGGTCGAAGTCCTCGGCGAGCGGGTCCGGGCCGAGCCGGGCGATGCCGGGGACCTCCTGCGGATCGCGGACCACGTACACGGCGAGGCGCTTTTGCGTCCCGGCCTCGGTGAGGTCGAACCCGCCGCCGCCCTCCAGGACGAGACGCAGGGCGAGCGGCCCCTTGCCGGGGCGCGGCGGCCGGTCGGGAACGGTGTCGATCCAGCGCAGCCAGCCGGCCCGGGCGAGGTGGGTGACGAGGTGCAGTTCGCCGATCCGCAGGGCGAGGAACTTGCCGTACCGGGCCGTGGCACCGGCCCGCTGCCCCTCGAGCGCGGTCAGGGGCGGGTCGTACGTCTTGAGCACGCTCACGGCGAGCGGGAGGACGCGCTCGACCACCCGCCCGGCGAGGTGCTCGTCGAGGAACTCCCTCAGGGCCTCGACCTCGGGCAGCTCGGGCATGCCCCCAGCCTGCCGCGGCCCCGGGCGAAGCGCGAGCGGGGGACGTCCCGGTGCGGAAACGGTGTGGCCGTCGAGTCGCCCGCGCGGGTACTGTCCGGTCTCCGAACAGCCGTACCATCGGCCTTCCGCGTCCAGAGAGTGATTCACATGACCAGCCGGCGAGCGACGACGACCCTGTGGCGCCCCACCGGACCCGAGGAGCTGGACCTGGTCCGCGGCCTGAACTGGCGCGCTTGGCCGCCTCGGCTCCCCGAGCAGCCGATCTTCTACCCGGTCCTCAACGAGGACTACGCGATCAAGATCGCGAGGGACTGGAACGTGAAGCACAGCGGCGTCGGCTTCGTCACCCGGTTCGAGGTCGAGTCCGAGTTCCTGAGCCGGTACCCCGTCCAGCAAGCCGGGGGACGGACGATCCTCGAGCTGTGGGTTCCGGCGGAGGAGTTGGACGACTTCAACGCTCACATCGTCGGCGCGATCCAGGTGGTGCACGAGTTCCGCTGAGGCAGCGGTGGCCGGCGGCTCACGGCTCACGGCTCACGGCTCACGGCTCACGGCATCGTGAACTCGCACCACACGCACTTGCCGCTCCCCCGCGACTCCACGCCCCAGACGTCCGCCAGCCGGTCCACCAGCATCAGGCCGCGTCCCGAGACCCCGGAGTCGCCGGCCTCCCTGCGCCGGGGCAGGGCGCTGGAGCGGTCCTCGACCTCTACGCGGAGCCTGCGTTCGGGGCCGCTCAGGACCCGCAGCGTCACGATGGCGGGACCGTCGGTGTGCATGAGGGCGTTGACGATGAGCTCGTCGGCGATCAGCTCGATCTCGTCGGCCCGGTCCCGCGCGCCCCAGGCCCGCACCGCCGCGCCGATCATGTGGCGGGCCGATACGAGGGCTTCGGGATCGCCGGGGGCCACGTGCTGCTGGAGCCGGCCGCCGGCCTGCTGGGCCTCCTCGGCGTCGCGGCGGAGCAGCAGCAGGGCCATGTCGTCGTCGCCGCCCCGGTCGTCCACGACTTCGCACAGCCGGTCCGCGAGCAGGGCCAGGTCGGCCGGTCCGGTGCGGACGAGGGAGGCGAGGAGCTCGATGCCGTCGTCGAGGTCGGCTCCGGGTTGTTCCACCAGGCCGTCCGTGCACAGCAGAAGCGTTTCCCCCGGTCCCATCTCGACCGTGGTCACCGGATACTCGAGCAGCCCGAACTCCGCGGACAGCCCCAGCGGCATCCCGCCCACCAGCGCGAGTCGCCCGCAGCCGCCGTCCCGGGTGCGCATCAGGGGGTCGATGTGGCCGGCCCGGACCAGTTGCAGCACCCCGGTCGAGAGGTCGGCCTCGACGTACGTGCAGGTGGCGAAGCGGTCGGTGTCCAGCTCGTGCAGGAAGACGGAGGCCCGGGCCATGACGGTGGCCGGCGAGTGCCCTTCGGCGGCGTAGGCGCGCAGCACGATCCGCAGCTGGCCCATGACCGCCGCCGCGTGCGTGTCGTGGCCCTGGACGTCGCCGATGACCGCGCCGACCCGGCCGCCGGGCAGCGGGATGACGTCGTACCAGTCGCCGCCGATGTCCCGGCCCATCCGGGCCGAGCGGTACCGTACGGCGATCTCGGCGCCCGGTACCGAGGGGATCCGGCGCGGCAGCATCGCCTGTTGGAGCCCCTCCGCCAGATCGTGTTCCTGCTCCAGCAGCATGGCCCGCTGGAGGCTCTGGGCGATGCTGCTGCCGAGCGCGACGAGCAGGTTCCGCTCCTCCTGGGTGAAGCCGTCCTTGTCCCGGTAGAGCAGGCCGATCGCGCCGATCGGGCGGGCCTGGGCGATCAGCGGCAGGTAGGCGGCCGCCGAGATGTGCATGGACGAGATCTTCGCCCAGAGCCCGGGATAGCCGGCGGCGAACTCGGCCGCGGAGTCCAGGAAGCGCGGCTGGAGCGAGCGCACCACCTCGCTCATCGGGTACTGCTCGTCGATGCGGGTGTAGCGGGTGCCGGGGACGAAACTGCCCGCGGGGCCCTCGGCGACGAGGTGGATCCGGCCGGCTTCGACCAGTCCCATCACCATGCCCATGGACCCGAGCCGTTCCAGGCCGTGGGCGTCGCCGAGCGCGTCGATGACGTCCTGGACCGTACGGGCGTGCGCGAGCGCGGCGGTGGTGGACTCGACCACCGACGTCTGGCGGCGCCGCTCCTCGTCCAGCCCGAGGCGTTCCGCCGAATGACTGAGCTCCTCGGTGGCGTCGCGGACGATGCCGATGATCCGGTACGGCCGGCCGTCCGGGCCGCGCATGACCCGCCCCTGGGTGTGCGTCCAGCGCAGTTGGCCGTCGTGGCAGCGGATGCGGAAGTAGGCGCCGTAGCTGTCGACCCCGCTCTTGAGGGCCGAGGAGACCAGTGCGTCGAGCCGGGCGGCCTCGGCGGGCGGGACCCGCGGCGACAGCGAGCCGGGCCGGCCGTCGTACTCCTCGGGGCTGGTGTCGAAGACCTCGAGGGCGGCCGAGTCCATGTGCATGAGACCGGTGACCAGGTCCCAGTCGAAACTGCCCATGCGGTTCAGCGAGAGGGACCGGTCCGGATGTGCGGGCCAGTCCTCCGGCAGCGATACGGCGGTCGGCACCGGTCCACCATGACACACGGGCCGGTCAGGCGCTCTCCAGGTACTGGCCGTCGTACGGGGCCGAGGGCTGCTGCTCGGGGACGGAGTAGGGGTCGGCGTACGGGTCCGCGTACGGGTCCGCGTAGGGGTCCGCGTACGGATCGCTCGGCTGCGGCGACACCCCCTCGGGGCCCACCAGGGTCCCCGGGTCGCCCGGGGTCTGGCCGGGCAGGTCGGAGGGGATGTCGGTGGGCACGTCCGAGGGCTGGTCGGGGGCGGGCGGCGGTGCCGTGGGCGGGCCCGAGGGGATGCCGGACGAGGGCTGGTCGGGGGTCACCGGCCTGTTCGGCGTGTTCGGGGTGTTCGGAGTGTTCGGGGCCGTCTGCGGGGAGCCCGGCGGGCAGTCGGCCGCGTTCGGGGCGGGGCTGCGGCCGGGGCTCGGCGGGCCGGTGGGCGGCGGCTCGGTGCGGGCGAGGCTGTTGCTCTCCGGGGTCCGGCACGGTTCGGCCGGCGCGGTGCCGGGCGGGGTCGCGGGACCGGCGGGGATCCCGTCGGCCGGGTCGTACGGGGGCGGCGTCCGCGGGGTGCGGTCCTGGGCTCCGTCGTCCCCGGCCGTGCGCTCGATCCAGGTGTTGTCGGCGATGTTGACGATGACCAGGTTGTTGATCACCTGCATGGTCGGCTCGATGACCACGACCTGGGTGGGCTGGTAGCCGCTCCAGGGCTCCCCCTTGAGCACCGGCGCGCCGGGTGCGGCGCGCGGCGAGAGGAGCGGGTTCCCGCAGGCACAGCGGACCCGGGGCATTCCGTGGTCGTCCACGAGGACGGCGGTGCCGGCCTGGAGGACGGACTGGAAGGCGTTGGCGTTGCCGCCGACGAAGCCGTGGTTGGTCACCCGGGTGTCGGCGCGCAGCACGACGGGGGTGAGGCCGCGCAGGAAGTCGGGGATCTGTTCCTGCTCCACCTGGGAGGCCTGGGCGAAGGCGCGGGCCTTGGCGTCGTCGGCGGTCAGGGACTGGACCTGCGCCTCCACGTCGCAGCTGCCGAGCCGCTGGGTTCCGCCGTACAGGCCGGGGGTGGCCGCGTTGACGGTGCGGATGCCCTGGCCGGTCGCGTTGGGCAGCGGGGGCTGGACGGGGGCCGATTCGCCGGTGGCGGAGGAGGTGGTGAAGGGGTCCGGGCCGGCCGATGCCACGGGCTGGAGGTGGACGTCCTGGCTCTCGGCGGCGGGGCCCTTGGTCCGTCCCTCGTCTCCGGAGGCCCCGCAGGCCGCGGCGAGGAGTCCGAGGACGGTGAAGAGGGCCGCACGGGCCGGTGCGTGACGACGCGGCGCCTGACGAGGTGTCGGTGCGTGCACGTTGCATCTCCCTTTTCGCCCCGGTTGCTCCCTCTTGTCTGCCGCATGTCCGGGGTGGCCGCAACCGGAGATCACGCACCCAACCCTCTCTTGAACATGTTCAAGAGAGGGTCTAGGCTCACGATCGTGAGTTGAACGCGTTCAATGCGTTCGTTCCTGGGAGGGGGATCCTCGGTGACCGTGCTCGTGAATCTGATCGTCACCCTGGGCATGCTGTACGTCGTCCCGGCCGGCCTGCGCCTGATCGATCCGGTCCGGTTCGGCCGGACGGCCCGGCTGTGGCCGCTGTTCGCGGCCCCCGGAGCAGTCTGCCTGTGGCTGCCCCGGGGAGCCCCGGCCACGGCCCTCGCCGCACTCTACGCGGCGGCCACGCTGGCCCTCGCGGTACGGGCCGCGGTCCCGGCGGTGCGGAACTCGACCCGTACCGGTGCACCCGGTCGGGCTCTCGGACCCGCCGAGGTGGCCGTGCTCACCGCACTCGTGGCGCCCTCGGTCGCCGGGACGGCGCTGGTCGCCGAACGCGCCGGGTACCGGCTCTTCGGCTTCGACCTCGACATCCTGGCCCTGACCGTGCCGCACTTCCACTTCGCCGGTTTCGCCGCGGCCCTGGTCGCCGGGCTGGTGTGCCGGGCCTCCGCCGCCGGAGCCCTCGCGCGCTGGGCGGCGTACAGCGTCCCGGCCGGGACGGCGCTCGTGCTGCTGGGCTACTTCATCGACGACTGGGCCGAGCTGGTGGGCGCGGTGACGCTGACCGGCGGCATGTGGGCGGTGGCCCTGCTGACCTGGCGCGACGTCCGCCCAGGGGCCGCCGTGCGCGACCGGACCACCGCTGCGCTGCTCGCGATCTCGGCGGCCGTTCTGGTGGCCACCATGCTGCTCGCCCTGTGGTGGGCGCTCGGCGAGGCCACCGGGATCGTGCACCCCACCCTGACCTGGATGGCCGCGACCCACGGCCTCGGCAACGCCCTCGGCTTCGGCCTGTGCTCGCTGCTGGCCTGGCGCCGCCTGACCACCCGCCCGCCCGGACCGCCTGCGGGGGCCGCCCTGCCCGCACCGGTCACCCTGCCCGCACCGGCCGCCCCGGCCGACCGAACGGAGATCCCGGCATGAGCCGCCTCATCAGCGACGGCCGCAGCGAAGGCCGCAGCACCTTCAACTACCCCGACCGGGGCGCCACGGCCCGGCGGCCGCTGCCCGCCGGGTACCACTTCACCCACCACCGCACCCGGATCGGGCAGGGGCAGGCCGCCTTCGACGCCGCCGGGGCGGCCGTCACCACCTTCCGCGCGCACCGCGCCTCGGGCATGCTCGTCACGGCCGGAGCGTTCCCCGTCCGGCCCGGCGACCGGGTCGTGGTCGGGATCGGGATCGGCCCGGTGCGGATCGACGCCCCGTGCGAGGTGATCTGGACCGCGTACGAGCCCCGCCGGACCGGTTTCGCCTACGGCACGCTCGCCGGGCATCCCGAGAGCGGGGAGGAGTCCTTCGTCGTGGACATGGAGCCGGACGGCTCGGTGTGGTTCGAGGTGAACGCCTTCAGCCGCCCGGCAACCTGGTACACCCGCCTCGCCGGCCCGGTCGTCCCCTTCCTCCAGGAGGCCTACGCCCGCCACCTCGGTCGGTACGTGCGGCGCCTCGCCACGGGCGCCCGGCCCGCGCCGGCCCGATACTGGAGGGGATGGACTGGTTCACGGCACCCGGATACTGGCTGGGGCGGCTGATCTTCCAGCGGGCCCTGGCCGGCGTCTACCTCGTCGCCTTCGCCGGGGCCGCCCTGCAGTTCCGCGCGCTGATCGGGGCGCACGGCATGCTGCCCGTGCCGCGCCACCTGCGGTACGTGCCCTTCCGGCGCGCCCCGAGCCTGTTCCACCTGCACTACTCCGACCGGTTCTTCGCGGTCTGCGCCTGGACCGGGGCCGCCTTGGCGGCGGCGCTCGCCGCGGGGGCCGGGGACGCGGTGCCGCTGGGCGCGGCGATGGCGATGTGGGCGCTGCTGTGGCTGCTGTACCTGTCGATCGTGAACGTGGGGCAGACCTGGTACTCCTTCGGCTGGGAGTCGCTGCTGCTGGAGGTCGGCTTCCTCGCCGTCTTCCTCGGCAACGCGCGGGCCGGGCCACCGGTGCTGGTGCTGTGGCTGCTGCGCTGGGTGGTCTTCCGGGTGGAGTTCGGCGCGGGGCTGATCAAGATGCGGGGCGACCCCTGCTGGCGCCGGCTCACCTGCCTGTACTTCCATCACGAGACGCAGCCGATGCCCGGTCCGCTGAGCTGGTTCTTCCACCACCTGCCCAAGCCGCTGCACCGGGTGGAGTGCGCCGCGAACCACGTGACCCAACTGGTCGTGCCCGTGCTGCTGTTCACCCCGCAGCCGGTGGCCTCGTACGCCGCCGGGATCATCGTGGCGACCCAGCTGTGGCTGGTGCTGTCGGGGAACTTCGCCTGGCTGAACTGGATCACGATCACGGCGGCCCTGCCTGCCATCGACTTCGGCGCGCTCGCCGGCGACCCACCGCCGGCCGCCTCCCGGCAGGGGCCGCTCTGGTACGTGGTGCTGGTGTGCGCGATGACCGCGCTGGTGCTCGTGCTGAGCCGGCACCCGGTGGCCAACATGATCTCGCGCGGCCAGGTCATGAACCGCTCCTTCGACCCCCTCCACCTGGTGAACACCTACGGGGCGTTCGGCACGGTGGGCCGGATCCGCGAGGAGGTGGTGGTGGAGGGCACCGCGGACCGGCGGCCCCGGGAGGACGGCGCGTGGCGGGAGTACGGGTTCAGGGGCAAGCCGGGTGACGTGCGCCGGATCCCGCGCCAGTTCGCCCCGTACCACCTGCGCCTCGACTGGCTGATGTGGTTCGCGGCGCTCTCCCCCGGCTACGCCCGCGACTGGTTCGGGCCGTTCGTGGAGCGGCTGTTGGCGGGCGACCGGGACACCTTGAGGCTGATCCGGTACAACCCCTTCCCGGACGCACCGCCCCTCTACGTCCGGGCGCGGCTGTACCGCTACCGGTTCACGACCTGGCGCGAGCTCCGCGAAACCGGGGCGTGGTGGCACCGCACACTGGTGCGCGAGTACCTGCCGCCGACCCGGCTCGCGGAGGCGTCCTGGACGGAACCCCGGCCAGGGCCCCGGTCAGAGCCCGAGTAGTGCCGCCTCCCGCTCCGCCGATATGCCCTTCATCGGCCGGTCGGCCCGGTGGGGGGCGACTCCCCCGAGCGTCTGGAGCCAGGTCCACGTGTCGGCGACGGTCTCCTCCACGGGGCGGCAGACGAGGCCCGCCTCCAGAGCCTTGGTGACGTCCCCGCCGAACATGAAGTCGTGCAGCTCGCCCTCGGGGAGGTAGATGGGCAGCTCGACCCAGGGCTCGATGCCGGCCTTCTCGATCACCGCCGAGTCGGTCCAGCGCGGTTCGAAACCGGCGCCGGTCGCGGTGGCGCAGGCCTCCAGCAGGCTGCCCATCGTGGCGTGGCCGACCGGGGAGACCAGGTTGTAGGCGCCGCCGAGCCCGGCCACTCCGGCGTCGAGGGTCCAGCGCGCCAGGTCGCGCACGTCGATGTACTGCAGTTGCAGTTCGGGGTGCCCCGGAGCGACGAGGGGGCCGCCGCGGGCGACGCGGTTCAGCCACCAGGGCAGCCGGCCGACGTTCTCGTACGGGCCGATGATCAGCCCGGCGCGCACCAGCAGGGCGCGGTCGCCGAAGGCGTCCAGGGCCGCGAGTTCGCCGCCGCGCTTGTCCTCGGGGTAGGCGGTGGCGTCCGCGTCGGGCGAGCCCTCGACCAGCGGGCCGCCCTCGTCCAGACCGGCGGGGGCGGGGTAGGCGTACACCGAGCGGCTGGATATGTACGTGTACCGGCCGACCCGGCCGTGCAGCAGGCGGGCGCTGTCGCGGACGGCGGTGGGGGCGTGACCCCAGGTGTCGACGACGAGGTCCCACTCCCCCTCGGCGAGGGCGTCCAGGCCGCCGGGGGCGGTGCGGTCACCGTGCAGGGCCTTGGTTCCCGGCGGGGGCGCGTGGTTCCCGCGGTGGAAGACGGTCACCTCCCACCCGCGGCTCAGGGCGTCTTCGGTGATCGCGCGCCCGACGAATTCGGTTCCACCCAGCATCAGCAGCTTCATGCGGCTCAGCCTGCCCGGGACCGGTGGTGCGCGTAACCCTTGATCGCCCACAGCGATGACGCCCACGGCGTACCGGTACCGGGAACTTCAGGGCGCCGTCCGACATGGAACGGACCCGTCATCGATCGCCCACCGATCCCCCACGCAGACCACCGCCCGCCGTCCCGGGTCTTCAGACAGGGGACGGCGGGCGGAGTGCACCGTACGGATCCGGTGTGTGTCTAGTCGATGCCGGGCAGGATGTGCGGCTCGGCGAGGTCGTCCTCGTAGCCGGCGAGACGGATCGGAGCGGACCGGGCCCAGACCTCCAGGTTGCCGAGGGTCTCGGGGCGCTTCGTGCTCCGCGTCCCCGTCCGTTCTTCGGCTGCCTTGTCGGTCGTCGTCAGTTCTGGCGTCACCGCGCACTCCTTTGTGTCGCGTAACCCGGCGCGCGAACCGCGCGTCGGTGCGGGAAGAGGGGGTTTCCGGACGCGGTGGCGCCTTGGTGGAGCGAGTGCCCGTGTGGGGCTCTCATGGCGATCAGAGTACACATATGAGCGCACCCCCGCTCGATGGAAAGGTAAAATCCGCTCCGGACAGCTTGTTTTCTCCACGAGTTCATCACCTCGCACGGCGGCGCGTCGTGTAGGGCTGATCTGCTCGACGGCGCCATACGGGTGATGCGCGGTCGGGCGATGGAGGGAACGACAGTGGCGAAGTCCGAAGTGCCGGTGGTCGTCGGAAGCGTCGGGGAACTGATGGACCTGTTGGGCGGTGGGCATGCCGACGAGCATGGCGACGGCCACGGGCTGCGGGTGGCGGCGCTGCTGCGCCGTTCGCACCCCTTCGACAAAGAACTGCAGGTCGCGGGGCTGTTGATCGACCACCCCGCGGAGGCGATCCGCCCCCTGCTGGGCGAGCGGGTGGCACGGCTCGTACGCCTCCACGGACCCGGCGCACCGGGCCCCGGGCCGGACCCCGACGCGGAGTCCCTCGCGCACGCTGCCGAAGCGGGCCGGTCCGCGGGCCTGGACGCGGGCGTGCTGGAGGACTGGCGCCCGGTGCTGGAACTGGTCGCCGCGGGGGCCTACGGCCGCACGGCCTGAACGGGGAGCGCCCCCGGTCGCCCTCTCGGGGAGGGAAGCCGGGGGCGCTCATATGACGCGGGGCAGGTGGCGCGGGGGCAGGTGGCCCGGGCCGGGTGACCCGGGCCGGGTGACCCGAGTACGCGCGGCCTACCAGTTGGCGGGTGCGTAGTCCTTGAGGAAGACGCCGTACAGGTCCTCGCCGAGCTCGCCGCGGACGATCGGGTCGTACACCCGGGCCGCGCCGTCGACCAGGTCGAGGGGGGCGTGGAAGCCCTCCTCGGCCAGGCGGAGCTTGTCGAAGTGCGGGCGCTCGTCGGTGATCCAGCCCGTGTCGACCGAGGTCATCAGGATCCGGTCGGCCTGGAACATCTCCTGGCCGCTGGTCCGCGTCACCATGTTCATCGCGGCCTTGGCCGCGTTGGTGTTCGGGTGTCCCGCGCCCTTGTAGCCGCGGCTGAAGACGCCCTCCATCGCGGAGACGTTCACGATGTACGCCCGCCCGCCGTCCGACTTCCGGGCCGCCTCGGCCATGGCCGGCCGGAGCGCGCTGATCAGGATGAACGGCGAGGTGTAGTTGCACAGCTGGGTCTCGAGCAGCTCCACCGGGGAGATCTGGTCGATGGTCTGCACCCAGGTGTTGCTGTCGACGACATCGGGCAGCAGGCCGCCCGCGTCGATGGCGGTTCCGGCAAGGTGCCGCTCCAGGCTGGCATTGCCCGCGACCATGGCCAGGTCGGCGACCTTCTGCGCCTCCAGCCCGCTCACACCGATGGGCAGGGCCGCCAGGCCGTCGACCGCGCCGGAGTTGAAGGCGCCGATGACGTGGTGGGCGGGAAGCTCGCCGGCCGGCAGCGGGGCGCCCTCCCCCTCGACCAGCGCCGCGTAGGCGGACGGCAGGCGGCGTACGGTCTGCGTCGCGTTGTTGATCAGGATGTCGAGCGGACCGGCCGCGGCCACCTGGTCGGCGAGGGCCACGGACTGGGCCGGGTCGCGCAGGTCGATGCCGACGACCTCCAGGCGGTGCATCCAGTCCGCGGAGTCCTCCATCGCCTTGAAGCGGCGGATGGCGTCCTTGGGGAAGCGGGTGGTGATCGTGGTGTGGGCGCCGTCGCGCAGCAGCCGCAGCGCGATGTACATGCCGATCTTCGCGCGGCCGCCGGTGAGCAGTGCGCGCTTGCCGGTGAGGTCGGCGCGGGCCTCCCGCTTGGTCCGGTTCACGGTGGCGCAGTCCTGGCAGAGCTGGTGGTAGAAGTAGTCGACCTCGACGTAGCGCGTCTTGCAGACGTAGCAGGAGCGGGGGCGCTGGAGGATTCCGGCGATCCGTCCGGCCTCCGTGACCGAGGAGGGCAGCAGGCCCTCGGTCTCGTCGTCGATGCGCTCGGCGGAGCCGGTCGCGGTCGCCTCGGTGACGGCCCTGTCGTTGGCGGTCTTGGCGGCGCGGCGGTCCTGGCGGCGGCGCTGCTTGACCGTCCGGTACAGACCGGCGGTGGCGCGGCGCACGGTGATCGCGTCCGGGTGGTCGATGTCGAGCTTGTCGAGCTCGTCGAGCACGCTCAGGCAGAGGGCCAGGCGGTCCGGGTCGATGCCGGGCCCGAAGGCGTGGCCCTGCTCCTGGCTGTCTTCGGTCACCGTCATACCCGCTGCGTTCCTTGATCAGTCGTCCGCGTCCGCCGGATGCGGAAGTCCCCAAAAGGGCTAGTGTACGGATCCCCCACGCGGGAAGACAAACGCACTCCCACGCTCGCGGCTACTGCGTTCGGAGTACGACCAGGGGCGTACCCGTGCCCGCCTTGAGGGGGAGGAATAGCTCTCCGGACTCGGGCATTGTGACTTTTATGAGTGCCCTAGCGTTTTCGGTCCTGCTGTGCCTGGTGTCCGCCGTGGCGTATGCGGCCGGAGCGATCGTCCAGGAGCGGGTCGCGTCCGGTACGACGGGGCTGCCGTACGCCCCGGTGCGCCGGCCCGCCTGGTACGCGGCGATCGCGCTGAACGGCCTCGGCGCCCTGCTGCACGTGGTGGCGCTGGCCTACGGGCCGCTGAGCCTGGTGCAGCCGCTCGGCGCCCTCACCATCGTCTTCGCACTCCCGATGGCGGCCGTGTTCGTACGGCGGCGGGCGGGGGCCGCGGCCTGGCGCGGGGCCGTGCTGGCCACGGCCGGGCTGGCCGGGCTGCTGGCCCTGACGGGCGGGGGCGGGCGGGCCGAGCAGTCCCTGTCCGGCCAGGAGCAGAGCCTGCTCCTGGCGGCGACCGGCGCCCTGGTGTCCGTACTGTTCCTGGCCGCGCGCCGGGTGCGGCGGGTCACCGCGCACAGCGTGCTGCTGGCGACGGCGGCGGGAGCCGCCTTCGGGATGGGCTCGGTGTTCACGAAGTCGGTGGCCGAGAGCTTCTCCCCGGACGCGCTGGTCACGCTGTGGCCGGAGCTGACCGCGATCGCCGCGCTGGCCGCCACCGGACTGCTGCTGTCGCAGGCGGCCTACCGGGGCGCCGGGCTGACCGTGCCGCTGGCCACCGTGACGGTGGCCAACCCGGTGGTCGCGGCGGCGGTCGGCATCGCGCTGTTCGACGAGGGCTTCCGCTACGGGGCGGCCGGCGCCGCCGCGGCGCTGGTGAGCGCGGCGGTGGCGGCGACCGGGCTCGTCCTGC